>NZ_JAXIVS010000003.1:600000-822384 GCF_034259325.1 Hyalangium ruber
CGCCGCAGCGCCTTGCGCTCGCCGCGCAGGTACAGCCGGTGGCTCACCCGCCCCTTGAGACGGCGGAGCATGGAGCCGGTGCCCTCGGAGACATAGGCCCCGTGGACATAATGGACCCAGTTGGCCGCGGGTACCTGGCAGTTGCCGCCGTTGGCCAGCACCTGCCCGCCCTCGGCCAGCGTTCGCCACGCCCAGAGCCGCCCGACCCTGTCCAGCAGGGGTTCGCCCAGCATGTACGCGTTGGCGGGCTTGGGAACGCGGATGAAGCGCACGTTGGGGAAGCCGAGCAGCTCCTCGGCCACCCGGTGCGCCACGAGGCGGACCGGACCGCCCTGGCGCGCCAGATAGCTGGCCAGGGCGAGGTTGGCGCGATCCATTCCGCCGGTCGAGACGAAGTCACCGGCGATGAGGGTGTAGGGTCGCATTCGGTGTGGGGCGCGGCGTCTGCCGGGCCGCGTGGAAGAAGGCTCCGAAGAGGGCAGCGTTGAGCAACCAGAACTCCATGCCGGCCTGGCTCATGAAGAACGGGTAGCTGAAGGTGAGCGCGATGGCCCCCAGGTCATACGCGAAGATGACGCTGCCCCACAGCCAGAACTCACCTTGCTCCCCACGCTGAAGCGCGAGCCGGAACACCCAGAGGGCGGTGGCCAGCAGCGCCAACGGGTAGAGCAGCAGCACCAGCACGCCGCCATCGAAGATCCACGCCGTCCACTGGATCTCCACCCAGAGCGGAGGCCGGGACGGATCGCTGTTGTCTCCGAAGTAGGCGTTCGCCATCCCGTAGCGCCCCAGCCCGGCGCCCAACGGATACGCGGGGACGACATCGTTGAAGGTGCCCTCCAGGAAGTGGCCGCGGTTGCTGTAGTAGACCTGCCCGGCGTCCGCCTCGAAGAGGCGGTTCCAACGAGCGGTGGCGGCCTCGCCTCCCATGGTGACGGCCCAGCCCACGGCCACCACGGCCAGCCCGCCCACCACCGCCAGCAGCTTGGTCAGCCGCAGGATTCGGCCCGAGAGCATGAGCACCCCCGCCATGGCCATGAGGCACACCACCAGCATGAGGGCCAGGGCCCGCACCTGACAGAGGTAGAGGCTGACGATGCCCACGAAGATTCCACCCACGCTCAGCAGCCGGACCGGACCGCGCCGCGAGCTGATCAGGAACCCCGAGCCGAGCAACACCGCGTAGAAGGCGCCCGTGGCGGCGCCCCCTGGCACGTCCGTGAGGCCAAAGGGACGGAAGACGAGCGCACCGCTGCCCGACTCGAATTGAAGGCTGCGGATATAGGTCTCGCCCATCCCCGCGATGGCCGAGGACATGCTGGGCTGGAAGCGCCCGGGGAAGTAGACCTGGAGCACGCCCATCGCGGCGCTCGCGGCGTTGAAGAGGAACAGCAGCGCCAACGTGCGACGGAACGTCACCGCGTCGATGCGCAGCCGCGTCACCCAGAAGAGCGGCGCGAGGACGGAGATCTGGATGCCAAGCTGCGTCGCGCCCGCCAGGAAGCTGCTCGTCTGCGGGTGGAACATGTTCAACGCGGTGATGGCCGTGGAGGCCAGCAGGAACGGCACCGCCGGATGCCGCAGGCGCGGACCCCGCACGAACGCGAGCAGCGCCAGGCTGCACCCAAACGCGAGGATGCGAATGAGCACCCGCAGCGGGGAGATAGCCTCCACCAGCAACGAGAGCTGGCAGCCGATCTGCATGGAGATGAAGGCGGTGACCACGCGCCCCGAGGCCCAGAACGCGGGCGGTGCCTCGGCGGCAGCGGGCGTGGCCTCGCCACTCGCGGCGGCGCCCTCCGCCGGGGCCACAGGAGGCGGAGCGGGACGCACATAGCGCCGACGAAGCACCCCCGGTCCACGGAGCTGCGGGCGCCCCGACGGAGCGGACGGCTTGAGCGGCGTCTCACTCACGCGGCACGCCCCTTCGCGGTGAGCTCCTGGAGATCCTCCTGGAGCCCGCGCAGGAAGGCTCCCGGCTCACACAGCGCCGCGGCCCGGGCAGGCCCACCCGCGCCCAGCTTCCGTCGCAGCTCCGGCGTCTCCACCCACTCTCGGAGCACCTCGGCGAGCGGCTCGGGACGCGGCTGAACAAGCCGACCGCACGAGTCGTCGACGATCTCCAGCGGCCCGCCCATGGCGGTGGTGAGGACCGGCAGCCCTGCCTGCAGCGCCTCGATGAAGGCGATCCCGAAGGGCTCCGCGCTCAAGTTGGGCTGGCAGTGGATGTCCGCGGCGCGCAGCAGTTGGGGCACGTCCGTGCGCTGGCCGAGGAACCGCACGCGCTCACGGATACCGAGCTCCGTCGCCAGCGCCTCCAGGCTCTCCAGGTAGCGCGCCTCCTGGGGACGTTGCACGCCACCGGCCACCCAGAGCGCCCAGCCCGGCAGGGTCCGCAGCCGCCCCAGCGCCTCCAGCAGCAGGCGATGCCCCTTCCACTCCTCCATGCGGCACGCCTGGATGATGACGGCCTGATGCTCGCTCGCGCCCAGCTCGGCGCGCACCCGGGCGCGCTCCACGGGCCCAGGCAGGAGCTCCGGCAGAGGGACCGGCAGGTAGCGCACCTTCCACGGGACGCGCGGATACACGTTGGCCAGCGACTGCGCGGAGAAGCGGCTGTTGGACAGCGCCAGCGCCGGCTCGGTGACGCGGGCCCAGCGCTCCAGCCAGTGCCGTCCGTTCAGCCCATCGTGCTGGTAGAAGATGAGCGGCACCCCGGCGGCGCGCACCACCGGCCCGAAGAGCGCCTGGGGCCACGCCGCGTGACACACCACCGCAGTATACCGCTCGCGGCGCAGCAGCTCCGCCAGCACGCTCCGCGCGCGCCACACCGTCCACGGCCGGCTCACCTTCACCGCGCCCAGCAGGTGCGTGACCGCGCCCGCCTCGCGCAGCTCCTGACTCAGCCGGCCCTCGAAGCAAAGGGCGAACTCGTGCGTCAGCTCCGGAGCGCTCGGCGCCAGGCGGGCCAGCGTCCGCAGGAACACCTCGATGCCCCCGTAGAGGTTGCCGCTATAGACGTGGAGAAGCCGCATCAGCCTGGGAAGTTCCGCGAGGGGAGACCTGCCGAGGTGCGCGCAAGGCCTCCGCGTACAGCGCAAGGCTGCGCTCGGCCATCACGTCATGCCGGAACTCGGCCTGGGCGCGAGCCCGAGCCGCCTGGCCCAACCGCTCGGCCAGCCCTGGCTCCTCCGCCAGCCGCCGAGCCGCCCGCGCGAGCGCCCCCGCATCGCCCACCGGCACGGTGAGCCCCGTCTGCTCATGGAGGCTCACCCACGGCACGCCCGAGTGGGCGATGGCGGTGTTGATCACGGGCAGCCCGCTGGCCATCGCCTCCACCTGCGAGAGCCCATAGGCCTCGCTGCGCGCATTGCTGGGGAACCACAGGGCCGTGGCGGCGCGGTACGCCCCGGTGAGGGCCTCCGGAGACAGGTAGCCCGCCCACGTCACCCGGCCTTCCACCCCAAGCGCCCGCGCCCGCTCCCGGCCTTCCTTCTCCAGGGGCCCCACGCCCACCACCAACAGTCGGCCGGGCGCGCGCACCAGCGCCTCGAGCGCGGTGAAGAGCCCCTTGTAGTAGACGAGCCGCCCCACCATCAGCCACAGGGGCCCATCGCCCTCCGCGCGCAAACGGGCCTCGGCCTCCAGCACCGCCGGCGAGGGAGACAGGAAGGGCGCCAGGTCGATGCCCAGCGGCAGCGCGCGCACCTTGTTGCGGAAGCCGCGCAGCAACGGCGAGCCGGCCACGTAGGCGGAGCTGGTAGCGAGCAGCAGGCGGGCCCGCGCGTACAGCAGCGCCTCGAAGGGGCGGAACAGCGTACCCGCCACCCGCTGGCGGATGACGTCACTGTGGTGGGTGACGACAACAGGCGGCAGCCACGGCATCGAATCCAGCGCCAAGACCAGCGTGGGGTTGGGCGTGTGCAGATGCAGCACGTCCACGCCGCGTGTCAGCGCGCGCAGCAGCTCACGCGGCAGCTCCGGCATGACATCCATGCGCAGCACCGAGGCCCACCGGCCCACGCGCACCACTCGGATCGGCCCGTCCCACTCCTCGCGGGTAGCGCTGCGGCCCTCGAACTCGTGGCTGAAGCCCTCTCCGCCCGCCGCGTGGTTGATGCAGAGCACCTCCACGCGAGCCCCCAGCTCGGCCTGGGCGCGCGCCAGCGTCTGCACGTGCCCCTCCATGCCACCGGAGGCCGGCGGGTAGAACTTCCCCAGGTGCAGCACGCGAAGCGAGGTTCCCGGCAGGCTCACGAGGAAGCCACCCCGTCCTTCGACTCCTCGGGGTGCCCGTAGTAGCGATAGCCCAGGTACGAGTCGCGGTAGGGCCCGTCCGTCAGGTCCAGGTCATTGAGGATGGCGCCGTACATCGTGGCCTGCACGTCCGCCAGCGAGCGCAGCGCGCGCCGCGCCGACTCGCGATTGGTCTTGCCCGCGCGCAGCACCAGCACCACGCCATCGCACCTCGTGGCCAGCACCGCCGAGTCCGACACCGCGTTGAGCGGCGGGCTGTCGAGGATGACGCGATCGAACTTCTCGCTGGCCGCCTTGAGCAGATCCGCGAAGGCCTGGGTGTGCAGCAGCTCGGCGGGGTTGGGAGGAATGGGGCCGCACGGCAGCACGAAGAGGTTGGGCACCTCGGTGCTCTTCACCGCCTTGTCCAGCGTGCCCTCGCCCACCACCAGCGAGCTGATGCCCACGTCATTGGGCACGCCGAAGGACTTGTGCAGCCGCGGCCGGCGCATGTCCGTATCCAGCAGCAGCACGCGGTTGCCACTCTGCGCCATGGCCACGCCCAGGAAGATGCAGTTGGTGGACTTGCCCTCCTGGGGGCCGCTGCTCGTCACCACCAGCGTCTTGAAGGGCTTGTCGGGCGACATGAACAGCAGGTTCGTCCGGATGGCCCGACAGCACTCCGCCACGGAGGACTTGGGCTGATTGTGGACGTACAGGTCCCGCTCGCGCCCGTTCTCGGCCTTCCCCTCCACGCTCGGCAGGAAGCCCAGGAAGGCCAGCCCCAGCTGCTCCTCCACGTCCGCCTGCGAGCGCACGGTGTTCTCGAGGAACTCCAGCAGCACCACCACGCCACAGCCGATGACCAGCCCGAAGATGAGCGCCATCATCACCGAGCGGCGCACGTTGGGCTGGATGGGCATGAAGTTGGGCCGCGCCGGATCCAACACGCGCACGTTGGTGGTGCGCAGCAGGCCCGACAGCTCGATGTCCTTGAGCCGCCGCAGCACCAGCTCGTACAGGCGCCGGTTGTTCTCCGCCTCGCGGTGCAGGTTCTCGAATTCGATCTGCTTCTTGCCCAGCTGGAACGCCTCGTCCCGGGCCACGGCCAGCACGCGCAGCAGGTGCTTCTCCTCGGCCACCCCCTGCGCCAGCTCCGTCTCCGCCTTGCGCACCACGTTGTTGAGGCTGCGCACGAAGTCCTCGCGCACCACCCCCAGCTTGCTGTTGCACTCGAGCATCTTCGGGTGCTCGGGCAGGTAGCGCTCGCTCAGCTCCACGCACACCGCGCGCTGCTCGATATAGCGGCGCTTGAACTCCTGGATGGCCGAGTCGCCCGCGCCGGGCACCGCCTCCGCCCAAGTCTCATCCCCCGTCGGAGAGCTCTTCTGGAGCTGGCGGATGGCATCCACGCGGCCCTGCAGCGCCGCGAGCTTCATGCGCACCTGGGTGAGGTTCTGCTCGTAGGTGTTGATGCGGTCGTTGACGCTGCTCTTGCGGCTCTCGGGCGAGACGGAGAGCATGTCCTCGCGCTTCTTGAAGTCGTAGAGCGTCAGCTCGCTGGACTTGGAGGCCTTCTCCAGTTCCACCTTGCGCTCCTCCAACCACTGGGTGGCGCTCTCGGTGGTGCGCAGCCGCAGCGCGAGGTTCTCGGCCATGTAGGCCTCGGCCACCTCGTTGGCCAGCAGCGCGGCGCGCTGGGGGTCCAGGTCCTCCACGCCGATGTTCACCACGCGCGAGTCCTTCACCGGCATGACGCGGATGCGCGACTGGAGCAGGCCCGCCGCGTCTCCGCCCTGCGCGGCCTGCATCCGCTCCTTCTCGTCCTGGATGTGGGACAGGCCCAGGAAAGCCGCGTCGTGCTGCAGGCCCAGCTTCTCCACCACGCGGGTGGACACCGCGCGCGAGGTGATGACCTCGTTCTGCGTGGCGTAGTACTCCTTGTTGAACCAGTAGTTGCTGCGCTCCTCGCCCATCACCTCCTTCACCTCGGAGTCGAGCACGCGCGGAGCGGTGACATCGATGATGAGCGAGGTGCTGGCGGCGTACACCTTGGGCTTACGAAGGGTGTGGAGCGCGGCCAGGCCGGTGATGAGCACGGCCACCCCGAGGACGATCCACTTGCGACGCCAGAACGCGCGCACGAAGCGCATCACGTTCAATGGCGTCATGCCGGCGTTGACCGGATCGTTCCCGGAACCTTCCAAAATGCATCTCCTGGGGACTTCGCGCGCGGAGCTGGCCCGACTCGACTCCCTTGCCCCGACCTGCACCCACAGCCTCGACCGAGCGTGCACTTTCCGGAGCGAGGGGTCAATCTTCCAGGCCGCGCTCACCAACGGCTGGACGCCTGGCATCCATTCCCTTGGCCACGGGGCGCGAGCACGCCCCCGGCGCGTGTGCTAGTCACGCGCCCCATGGGTCACCGTCTGTCCGTCGTCGTCCCCTATTCTCCCACCACGGCCGCCACCGCGGCCCACTTCGCTCGGAGCCTCGCCGACCAGGCGGAAGTCATCCTGGCCGGAGAGGGACAGATTGAGGTGGCTCCCGGACCCAACCTCCATGTGCTCTCTGGCATGGCCGGCAAGGGAGCGGCCATCCGGGCGGCGCTGGGTAAGGTGACGGGGGCGGTGACGGTGCTCCAGGACCCGGACGAGGCCTACACGCCCGGGGACTACGAGGCGTTGTGCCGGCCCATCCAGGAGGACACGGCGGACGCGGTCTTCGGCCGTCGCGAGGCGCAGGGACTGCGGCCAGAGCTGCTGGCGGAGCGCGCGCTGGGAGGCTTCACCCGCCTCGTCACGGACGTGGCGCTGGAGGATCCGCTCACGGGTGTGCGCGCCTTCCGCACCGAGGCGCTGCGCTCGGTGACGTTGACCAGCGAGGACGACGCGGTGGACGCGGAGCTGGTGGTGAAGCTGGCCGCACAGCTCTTCCGGCTGACGGAGGTGCCGCTGCCGCTGCAGGCGGTGCCGAAGCGCCCGCTGGCCTCGCACCTGTCGAAGCTGCGGACGCTGATGCGCTACGCCACGGTGCAGGACGACGCGGACAACCGACACGAGGGCTACAGCTCGCTGGAGCGGATGGACGGCGCCAACAACTACAACGCGTGGCTGGGCCGCCGCTTCCGCGAGCACCTGGGCAAGCGGGTGCTGGAGATCGGCGCGGGCATCGGCACCATCACCCGCGAGCTGGAGGCGGGGCGCGAGCTGTTGATCGCCCTGGAGGTGGACCGCTTCTATGTGGACCGGCTGAAGAACAAGTTCCGGGGCAAGCCGCACGTGCGGCCGTACCTGTCGGACGTGGCGCTGGCGGACTGGGAGGCGCTCAAGGCCGAGCGCATCGACACCATCGTGCTCTCCAACGTGCTGGAGCACATCCCGGATGACGCGGCGGCGGTGCGGCGCTTCCGGCAGATCCTCCCGGTGGGCGGCAAGGTGGTCATCCTGGTGCCGGCGCTGCAGCAGTTGTTCGGGGCGATGGACGAGGCGGTGGGCCACCACCGGCGCTACCACCCGGACACGCTGCGCAGGGTGCTGGAGGAGAACGGCTTCGCGGTGGACACGCTGGAGTGGATGAACCTGGTGGGCATTCCGGGCTGGTTCATGAACAGCCGGGTGATGCGCCGCCGGACGATGCCCAAGCTGCAGCTCAAGCTGTACGACCGGCTGGCGCCGCTGCTGGCGCAGGCCGAGAGCCACGTGAACCTGCCGGTGGGGCTGAGCCTGTTCGCGGTGGGCCGCGTCACGGGAGAGGTGTGAGCGCGGAGTCCAAGCCGAGGGCCACGCCGCGCGCGGTGTGGGCGGTGCTGGTGGCGCTGTACGTGCTGGCGTTTCCGTACCACCCGGGGCTGCGCTCGCCCAACGAGCTGTGCCGGCTGTGGCAGACGCGGGCGCTGGTGGAGTACGGGACGCTCGACATCAACCAGGCGCTGCAGGACTACGGCTACGTGGGAGACCTGTCGGTGAAGGACGGCAGGTACTACCCGTCCAAGGCGCCGCTGCTGTCCTTCGCGGCGGTGCCGGTGTACGCGGCGCTACGGGTGGTGGGCGGAGGCTTCCGGTACGCGGTGCCGGAGGTGCCGCTGGTGTTCTTCAGCCGGCTGCTGCTCACGGTGCTGCCCACGCTGGTGATGCTGTGGGGCGTGCGCCGCTTCCTGCGCGCGTACGTGTCGGAGGCGGTGGCGGACGCGGTGACGGTGACGTACGGGCTGGGCTCGCTGGCGTACAGCTACTCGCTGCTCTTCATGAGCCACCAGACGACAGCGGTGCTGCTCTTCGGGAGCTTCTACGCGCTGTGGCGGTGCGCGAGGGGCGAGTGGCGGGAGCGCGGCTACGTGGTGGCGGGGGCGTACGCGGGGGCCACGGTGGCGGCCGAGTACACGGGCGCGATGGCGGTGCTGGGGCTGGTGCTGTACGCGGTGCTGACGCTGCTGTGGCGACAGGAGCCGATGCGCGCGCGACTCGTCCGGCTGGGGCGCGCGGCGGGACTGGCCACGGTGGGGGCGCTGCCCTTTGTCGTCGGGCTGATGCTCTACCACCAGGCGGCGTTCGGACACCCGCTGGAGAGCGGCTACAAGTACCTCAACGACGCGGCGTACCAGCCGTGGCACCTGGGCGGCTTCCTGGGCATCCGGTATCCGGATCCGCGCGCGTTCGTCCTCTCGTACTTCTCGCCGCTGCGAGGGCTCTTCACGCTGTCGCCGTTCCTGCTGCTAGCGCTGCCGGGGTTGGTGCTGCTGCGAAGGCAGGGCCGGGCATCGGCGGAGTTCCGAACGCTCTTCTGGCTCTCGGTGGTGGTGCTGGCGGGGTACACGTACTTCACCTCGTCCTTCTCCTATGAGTCGTGGGGATGGACGACGGGCCCCCGGCACCTGACGGGGCTGGTGCCCTTCCTGCTACTGCCGGCGGGGCTGGTACTGGAGCGGCTCCGGGCCGGGGGCGCGCGGTGGCTGCTGGGCGCGGCGGCGGCGGCGTGTACGGCGTCCATCGTCATCACCGGCACGGCTACCTTCATCAACTACGTGCCCGACGACGTCTCCACCGCCTTCTTCGGGCTGGCGGTGCCACTGTTGAAGGCGGGCTACCTGCCGCCCACGGTGCTGAACTTCTGGGGCATGACGCAGCCGCTGGCGGGACTGCCACTGCTGCTGGGGCTGCTAGGGGTGGCGAGCTGGGTCTTCGTGCGACTGGGCGCGAGCCAGAGCTACAAGCCCTCGCTGGACACGCTGCTGGGAGGGGTGGCGGCGTGCGCGCTGCTCTTTGGCGCTCAGGGGCTGACCCCGAAGCACCCCGCGCAGGACCATGGCGCGGTGCGCCATCTCCAGTCCGTGTGGCTCACGCCTCCGCACCGGCCCCTGTCCTTCTGGCCGGACCCGCGCGGCTGACGCCGTTGAAACAGATGTCTCGTATCGGGAGGCGCGTCCCCGCGCCCCCATCAATAAGGCAGACCCGAACCTCGGCTTTGGCGGATACTCAGGCCCCAACAGACCGACAGAGAGAGCGCCCATGGGATCCCCCCTCGAACCGAACGATCGTGAGCTGGCCGCCTATTGGATGCCGTTCACGCACAACCGCTACTTCAAGCAGCACCACGCCCGCCGCATGCTCGCCAAGGCGGAGGGCGCGTACTACTGGACCACGGAGGGCGACAAGCTCTTCGACGCGCTCTCGGGCCTGTGGTGCAGTGGCCTGGGCCACCGCCACCCGAAGATCGTCGAAGCGGTGAAGCAGCAGCTCGACTCGGTGGACTACAGCCCCGCCTTCCAGATGGGCTACGGCCCCACCTTCAAGCTGGCCGAGCGCATCATCGGCATGTCACCTGCGGGCATGGGCCAGGTGTTCTTCGTCAACTCGGGCTCCGAGGCGGTGGACACGTCGATGAAGATGGCGCTGGCCTACCACCGGGTGAAGGGCGAGGCCCACCGCACCCGCTTCATCGGCCGCGAGAAGGGCTACCACGGCGTGGGCTTCGGCGGCATCTCCGTGGGCGGCATGGTGGCCAACCGGAAGATGTACGCGTCGGCCATGCTGACCGGCGTCGACCACCTGCCCCACACGCACAGCCTCAAGGACATGGCCTTCAGCCGAGGCGAGCCCACCTGGGGCGCGCACCTGGCCAATGACCTGGAGCGGCTGATCGCCCTCCATGACGCCTCGACCATCGCGGCCGTCATCGTCGAGCCGATGCAGGGCTCGGCCGGCGTGATTGTCCCGCCCAAGGGCTACCTGCAGCGCCTGCGGGAGATCTGCACCAAGCACGGCATCCTGCTCATCTTCGACGAGGTCATCTGCGGCTTCGGCCGCATGGGAGCCAACTTCGGCGCCCACCACTTCGGCGTGGTGCCGGACATGATCACCTTCGCCAAGGGCGTCAACAACGGCACGGTGCCCATGGGCGGCGTCATCGTCCGCAAGGACCTCTACGAGGCCTTCATGACGGGCCCGGACCACGCGGTGGAGTTCTTCCACGGCTACACCTACTCGGGTCACCCGCTGGCGGTGGCCGCCGCGCACGCCACGCTGGATGTGCTGGCCACCGAGGGCATCAACGAGCGCGTGAAGTCGCTGGTGCCGGTGCTGGAGGAGGCGGTTCACGCCCTCAAGGGCGAGCCCAACGTCATCGACATCCGCAACTGCCAGCTGGCCGCCGCGGTGGAGCTCACGCCCATCGAGGGCAAGCCCGGCCTGCGCGCGGTGCGGGTGTTCGAGGAGGCGCTCAAGCGCGGGGTGCTCTTCCGCTTCACCGGCGACATCCTCGCCATGGGGCCGCCCTTCACCTCCACGCCGGAGGAGCTGGGCCGCATGGCCGAGGTGCTGCGCGAGTCGATTCGTGCTGCAGGCTAGTTTTACAGCTTATTCCTGTAACACAGGCTTGACTTGATTGCCCTTGGGGGCTGTGACAGAGCCGGACTCTTCCTCAGCTCCCGAGGCAGTCACATGCGTCGCCACCTGAAATCCCTCTGGCTCGTGCCCGCGCTGCTGGCGAGCGCCTGCGGCCCCACCGACCTTCCGGTCAACGAGGAGCAGGCCTCCCTGGACGTCACCACCCAGGAGGTGCTCTACGCGCCGCCTCCGCCGGCCAGCGGCAACATCCTCGACAGCACCACGTACATGGGCGCGGTCGCGGTTCCGGGCGCGGTGCAAACGCGCTTCACGACCAACCCCCAGTACTTCTCCTTCAACTTCCAGGTGCGTGCGGGCGCGCAGGTCAAGCTCGAGGTGACGCACCTGGGCAGCAGCATGGGGCTGGACACGGGCCTCTTCGTCTACGGCCCCAAGGGCTCCGATGGCCGCTACAGCAGCGCGATCCTCGCCCTGGACGATGACGACGGCTATGGGCAGCTCAGCAAGATCGACTCCGTCACCCTGGCCACGCAGGGCGACTACCTGGCGGTGGTGAGCGCGGGCGCTGGCTCGGGCAAGCAGTTCCGCCTGCAGCTCAGCTGTCTCAGCGGCAACTGCGCCCCGGTATTGGATCCATCGTTGTATGACGCGTGCGAGCTCAACGTCGCCACCCGCATCGAGATCTGCGTCCAGGCGCGCGTGGAGGAAGTGGATCCGGTGCTCGGCCGGCGCATGACGGCGCAGGAGGCGTATGACGCCTGCACGGGCTCGGACGACGCGCACGCCAACTATCTGTACGTGTGCAACGGTGGCAGCGAGCAGCCGGAGTTCTGCGCGGGCGGCGAGCCGACCTACACCGAGCTGATGTGGCCGGTGTGCAAGGACTTCTACAAGCACTACTACGGCCTCTACACGCTGACGCTCGCGCCCGAGCCGATCAGCGCCAACCTCCAGTCCAAGGTGAGCGCGGGCAACGCCTGGTGCCAGACGCAGAACTGGTCCACCTGCCATGGTGCGCTGGAGTCCTACAGCTTCCCGTGGAGCACGACGGCGACGCCGTGGCTCCAGCGAGCGGCGGAGGCGGTGGCCAACGAGCGTGGCGGTATTCCCTACTGGGGTGAGGAGGTGCTCACCTACGCGCAGTTCGTGGCGCAGGCGAACCCGAACTTCCAGCTCGACCCGGCGCTGCTCAACGACGTGGGCAACGGCACCGAGGCGGTGCAGGTACACCACTATTACGACCAGGCCATGACGGCACCGGACTACTGCGAGTGGTTCGACACCTACGTGCTGCTCTTCCCCGAGTCGCACAAGGTCGCGGTGTTCGACTACGTCTACGGCCGCGACTGCTAACGCGGTCGGACCCGCGACCTGCGTCCCCAGAGCGTGCCCCCATACCTTCTCCCCAGCGTCACTCGGGAATCAAAGCCCGTGTCGGCCGGGGTATGTTCCCCTCGGAGAGAACTTCTGGCGCGCCCGTTCGTTACCTCGCGACGCCTTACCTCTCACGGGGGCAACTCATGCTCACATACCTCGCGCCACGTGCCGTCGTGGCCGTCTTCGCCGTGGGGCTGGCCGTGCCAGTCTCCTTCCATCAACAAGTCCTGGGCGCACGCGCGGACACGAACTCCCTGGGCGGCGAAAACCGCTACCTGACCTTCGTCAGCACCGACAAACCGCTCTATCGCCCAGGCGAGCAGGTGATGGCCCGAGGCCTGGTGCTCGAGAGCTACAGCCGCAAGCCCTACCCGGGCGGGCTCCAGGCGCAGGTCGAGATTCGCGGCCCCAAGGGCGACGTGGTCACCACGGCGATGGTGAACATCCAGGAAGCGGTCTGGGGCTACTCGTGGGCCATCCCCCAGGAGCTGGCGGGAGGTGAGTACACGCTCAGGGCCTTCTACCCCTGGACAGGGGAAACCCCCGCCGAGCGGAAGTTCGACGTGCGGGCCTACCGCGCGCCCCGCCTCAAGTCGCAGATCGAGTTTCTCCGTGACGGCTACGGCCCAGGCGACACGGTCACCGCGACACTCGACGTGAAGCGTGCCGAGGGCGGAATCCCCGCAGGTGCGAAGGTGACCGCCACCGCCGTGGTCGATGGCGCCACCGCGGCGCAGGTCTCGGGCACGGTCGACGAGAAGGGCCTGTGTACCGTCAGCTTCAAGCTCCCGACGCGCATCGAGCGCGGCGAGGGCTCGCTCGCCTTCGCCATCGAGGACGGTGGCGTCGTCGAGACCGCGGCCAAGACCCTCCCCATCCTGTTGCAGACGCTGGACCTCGCCTTCTACCCCGAGGGTGGAGACCTGGTCGCGGGGCTCTCCTCGCGCGTCTACTTCGAGGCCAAGACGCCCGCGCAAAAGCCCGCGGACCTGATGGGCGCCATCATCGACCAAGCCACCGGCCAGACGGTGGCGACCGTGCGCTCCGAGCACGAGGGCCGTGGCCGCTTCGAGCTGACCCCCAAGGCCGGCGCGAAGTACGCGCTGCGCATCGACCAGCCCTCGGGCATCCAGAAGACCTTCCCTCTGCCCGAGGTGAAGGCCAAGGGCGCCACCCTCCGCACGGGTGACGAGGTGGTGGCCGCCGGCAAGCCGGTCACGCTCTCCGTCGCCCTCTCCGGTGTGAGCAAGGCCAAGTTGACGCTGAGCAAACGCGAGGTGGAGGTCGCCTCGGCCCAGGTGGGCGCGAACCAGACGGTGACCCTCGACGCGAAGGATGCCGATGGAGTGCTCGTCGCCACGGTGTGGGACCACGATGGCCGCCCGCTCGCCGAGCGGCTCGTGTTCCGCCAGCCGGCGAAGGCCCTGCAGGTCGAGGTGCGCGCGGACAAGGAGAGCTACGTCCCGGGCGACACGGTGCAGCTCACCGCTCGGACGACGCGAGATGGCAAGCCGGTCTCGGCGGTGGTGATGCTCACCGTCACGGACGACGCCGTGCTCGAGCTCATCGAGAAGCGCGACCAGGCGCCGCAGCTCCCGGTGATGGTGCTGCTGGAGCCCGAGGTGAAGGAGCTCGCCGACGCGCACGTGTACCTCGATGAGAAGAACCCCAAGGCGCCGCAAGCGCTCGACCTGCTGCTGGGCACGCAGGGCTGGCGGCGGTTCGCGCTCGCCGACGCGGTGAACTTCGTCTCCCTGCATGGGGACCTGGCCCGACGCGCCCTCGCGGTCCGCGTGCCCCGCCTCCAGCGCCCCGTGGACGACTTCGAGGACGTCCTGGGCGGGGCACTCGTGGAGGAGGTGGCCAAGGGAGGGCCGCCGCCCAAGCCGATGAAGGCACCTCCTCGCGGAGGCGCGCCCGTTCCAGCCGCCGCGCCCGTGGCCGCCGCGCCCCCGCCGCAGCCCGCGCCGCCGGCACCTGCCCCCGTGCAGGTCGCTCCTCAGCAGGACATCGCGGGCAAGGTGGCCGCGGCCAAGCCGAAGCCTGCCCCCAACCAGGACATGGTCGCCGCGGAGCGCAAGGCGGAGCGGGCCAAGCGAGACATGGCCCTCTTCGCCGATGAGCGGGAGATGGCTCCGGAGCCCCCGTACGAGCCGCATCCCGTCGTCTACTTCCGCGAGTACGCGCACACGGTCCGGCCGGGCCGCAAGGCGGGTGATCGCCTCGACTTCTCCGAGACGCTCTACTGGAACGCGGGCGTGCGCACCAACGCCAAGACGGGCGAGGCCAAGGTCTCCTTCGGCCTGAACGACTCGGTCACCACCTTCAAGGCCTTCGCCGGAGCGGTGGGCGCGGATGGCGCGCTCGGCTCGGCGGTGGCGACCCTCGAGTCGGTGCAGCCGTTCTACGTCGAGCCCAAGATTCCCCTCGAGGTCACCTCGGGCGATGTCATCCAGCTCCCGGTGGCGCTGGTGAACGGCACGGCCTCGGCGCTCAAGGGCGCGGGGGTGAAGATCGACCTGAAGGGTGACGTGCGCGTCGCTTCCCTGGGCGCGGTGGACCTGGCCGCCAAGGAGCGCGCCCGCCGGCTCGTCGAGCTGAAGATCGGCCAGGAGTCGAAGCCGGTCGACCTGAAGCTCGCGGCGACCGCGGGCAACTATTCGGACACCGTCACCCGCACGCTGACCATCAAGCCCAACGGCTTCCCCATCCGCGCCTCGTTCGGCGGGCTCGTCTCGGCCCAGAAGCCGGCGGTGCATACGGTGACGCTGCCGGCCAACCTGGTGCGCGGCAGCGTGAAGACCTCGGTCATCGTGTACCCGAGCCCGCTGGCCAACATGACCCAGTCGCTGGCCCGGCTCATCCAGGACCCGTACGGCTGCTTCGAGCAGACCAGCTCGACGACGTACCCGATGACGATGGCCCAGCAGTACTTCCAGACGCACAGCGGCGTGGACCCCAAGCTGGTGGCCACCGCGCGAGAGAAGCTGGAGGCCGGCTACAAGCGGCTGATCGGCTTCGAGACGCCGGAGAAGGGCTACGAGTGGTTCGGCGAGAAGCCCGGCCACGAGGCACTCACGGCGTTCGGCCTTCTGCACTTCGCCGACATGAAGGAGGTGCGCGAGGTGGACGCGGCGATGCTGGCGCGCACCCGCACGTGGCTCCTGCAGCAGCGCGATGGCAAGGGCGGCTTCGAGCGCAAGCGCCGCGCGCTGCACGAGTGGGTCGAGGACCGTGACACCTCGAACGCCTACATCACCTGGGCGCTGCTGGAGAGCGCGGACCGCCCGGTCGAGGTGGCGCGCGAGATGGCCAAGGAGATCGCCTCCGTGAAGCAGTCGGCGCTCAAGAGCCAGAACAGCTACGTGCTGGCGCTCGCCGCCAACGTGCTGGCGCTGGCGGGCGAGGGCGCCGAGGCCCGGAAGCTGATGGAGCGGCTCGCCGCGAAGCAGGGCAAGGAGGGCGTGGTGGACGGCGGCACGCAGTCCATCGTCGGCAGCTCGGGCGAGACGCTTCAAATCGAGACCACCTCGCTGGCGGTGCTGGCGTGGCTCAAGGAGCCCGCCCACGCGGGCAACGTGGAGCGCTCGATGAAGTTCCTGGCCAACTCGTGCGAGGGCGGCCGCTACGGCTCGACGCAGAGCACGGTGCTCGCGCTGCGCGCCATCGTCTCCTACGACAAGGCGCGGGCGGCCAAGCGGGCCCCGGGCGCGGTGCGCGTCTACGTCAACGGCCAGCCGGTGGGCAGCGCGGTGAAGTACGCGGCGTCCTCCCAGGAGGCCATTGTCCTGCCTGACGTGTCCGAGCTGCTCGCCCCGGGCGAGCGGAAGATCGAGCTGCGCATGGAGGGCGGCACCGAGCTGCCCTACTCCATCGAGGTCGTCTACAACGCGCTGATCCCCGACAGCTCCAAGGAGACGAAGGTCGCGCTGGAGGTGGCGCTGGCGAAGACGGCGCTCACCGAGGGCGAGCCGACCGAGGCGCGCGTGTTCGTGTCCAACAAGACCGACGAGAAGCTGCCCACGGCGGTGGCCATCTTCGGCGTGCCGGGCGGGCTCGAGGTTCGCCACGACCAGCTCAAGGAGCTGGTGAAGAAGAAGACGGTGGACGCCTACGAAGTCATCGGCCGCGACGTGGTCCTCTACTGGCGCGGAATGGAGCCGCGCAAGCGCATCGACGTGCCGCTGTCGCTCATCGCCGCCGTGCCCGGCACGTACACCGGGCCCGCCAGCCGCGCGTACCTGTACTACTCCGACGAGCACAAGACGTGGCTCGACGGCGTGAAGGTGTCCATCGCGCCGAAGCGGTAGGGCTCAGGCTGGAAGGGGCTTCACCGTAAGCCCCTTCCCGGCCAGAAAGTCTGAGTTGAACACCTTCGAGGCGTAGCGGCTGCCGTGGTCACACAGGAAGGTGACGATGCGCAGCCCTTCGCCCTGGTGGCGGCGGGCCACCTCGTAGGCGGCGCGCACGTTGATGGCCGCCGAGGTGCCCACCACCAGCGCGTCCTCGCGCGACAGGTGGTAGAGCATCTCCAGCATGTCCTGATCCGTCAGGCGCATCGCCTCGTCCACGCGCGCGTTCCGGAAGTTCTCCGTCAGGCGCATGATGCCGATGCCCTCGGTGATGGAGCTGCCCGTGCCCTCCACCTTCCCCTCGCGCACGTAGCAGTAGAGGCCCGAGCCCGGCGGATCCACCAGCACCACGCGCAGCGCCGGGTTCTTCTCCTTGAGGTAGCGGCTGACGCCCGACAGCGTCCCACCGCTGCCCACCGAGCAGACCAGGATGTCCACCCGGCCCTCGCACTGCTCCCAGATCTCCGGGCCTGTCGTCTCGTAGTGGTACTCGCCGTTGGCCGTGTTCTCGAACTGGTTGGCCCAGAACCACCCGTGCTGCTCGGCCAGCACGCGCGCCGAGTGGTAGAAGTGCGCCGGGTTGGAAAAGGGGACTGTAGGAACCTTGCGCACCTCGACACCCATGGCCTCGAGGTACTCGAACTTCTCGCGGGCCTGGCTGTCGGGCATGGTGACGACGACGCGGTAGCCACGCTCGCGCCCCAGCATGCCCAGGCCGATGCCGGTGTTGCCCGCCGTCCCCTCGATGATGGTGCCTCCGGGGGGCAGCTTCCCTTCGGCCTCCGCGCGGCGGATCATCCCCTTCGCGGCGCGATCCTTGATGCTGCCGCCGGGGTTCATGAACTCCGCCTTGCCCAGGATTTCACACCCCGTGAGCCTCGAGACCGAGCCGATGCGCAGCAGTGGGGTGTTCCCCACCGCGTCCCAGAGGGTGCCGATGCGTGGTGCCATGAATGCACTGTCCGTTTCTGAGCAAAATAATCCCAGGCCGTCCAAAGGCCTCGCGGGACGGTGCCAGTTACACCGTTCGCTAGCGGATGCATACCTGAGCGGCTCAAAGGTTAAGCCGAAAACCCCTGCCCGGCGGGACTCTCCTCGTTATCTGCTTCTTCATCCCTGAAGCCATGAGCGCTCCTCCCTTGCCCTCCGCACCGCCGGCTACGCTGAGCGAGGAGCTCTTCTCCTCTCAGCACCACGCGCTCATCCGCGCCATCCTCGACAACATCTCCGAGGGGGTGTCCGTCGCCGACCCTCAGGGCAGGTTCATCTACGTCAGCGCCTTCGCCCGGCGGCTGTACAACTCCACGGCGCCCTACGCCGAGCCCGAGCAGTGGTCCCAGCAGTACGGCATCTTCCGGCCGGACGAGCAGACGCCCTATCCCAGCGAGGAGATGCCCATCTGGACCGCCCTCAAGGGCATCCCCGCCCGGGATGTGGACATGTTCATCCGCAACCCGAGCATCCCCCAGGGGCTCCACGTCCGTACCACCTCCCTGCCCATGCGCGACGAACAGGGCCAGCTGCTGGGCGCCCTGGTGCTCACCCAGAACATCGACAGCCAGCGCCGCGCCGAGGCCGATAAGCGCCGCACCGAGCGGCACTTCCAGCTGCTCGTCGAAACCGCTCAGGAGGGCATCTGGACGATCGACCCGAGCTGGCGCACCACCTACATCAACCGCTACATGGCGGAGCTGCTCGGCTACCGCGTGGAAGAGGTGGTGGGCCAGCACCTCTTCAACTTCCTGGGCCCGGAAGCCCGGAAGAACGCCGAGGAGAACCTGCGGCGGGCGGGCGACGCCCCCCGGGCCCGGGTCCGGGACTTTCCGTTCCTGCGCAGGGATGGGGTGACGGTGTGGACGCGTATGTCCACCACGCCCACCTTCGACGAGCACGGCCAGTACAGCGGCTCGCTGGCGATGATCACCGACATCACCGAGCGCCGCGCCGCCGAGGAGCAGGTGCGCCAGCTCAACGAGCAACTGGAGCGCCGCATCACCGAGCGCACCACGGAGCTCGAGTTCTCCAACCGCGAGCTGGAGGCCTTCGCCTACTCGGTGGCCCATGACCTGCGCGCCCCGCTGCGCAGCATCGCCAGCTTCAGCCAGGCGCTGGAGGAGGACTGCAAGGAGCGCCTGGACGACACGGGCCGGGACTACCTGCGGCGTATCGTCGGCGGCGCGCGGCGCATGGCCGAGCTCATCGATGGAATCCTCGCCCTGTCGCGCGTCAACCGCACCGCGCTCGCCAACCGGGAGTGCGACCTGACTGCCATGGCGCACTCCATCCTCGAGCAGCTCAAGACCCTCAACCCCGAGCGCGAGGTGCGGATCCGCGTCGAGGAGCGGATGGTGGAGCGGGGAGACCCCTCCCTGCTGCGTAACGTGCTGGAGAACCTGCTGGGCAACGCGTGGAAGTTCACCCGCGAGCGCCCGGTGGCGGAGATCGACTTCGGCTTCACCCAGGAGCCTGGGGGGGTGCGCACCTACTTCGTGCGCGACAATGGGGCCGGCTTCAACATGGCCTACCACGAGAAGCTCTTCGGTGTCTTCCAGCGGCTCCACACCCAGCGTGAATTCGAGGGCACTGGGGTGGGCCTGGCCACCGTTCAGCGTATCATCCGCCGCCATGGCGGCCGTATCTGGGGCGAGGGCCAACCTGGCCACGGCGCCTGCTTCTTCTTCACCCTCAACGAGTTCCCCCTGCCACAGGGAACAGCGGCCCGCACGAGCGGCACCTGAGCCATGAACGAATTCGAACGGCGCGTCATCCTCCTGGTCGAAGACAACCCGGACGACGAACTGCTGACCCTGCGCGCCTTCCACAAGAGCAACATCCGCAACCCGGTCATCGTCGTGCGCGACGGGGCCGAGGCGCTCGACTACCTGTTCGCGCGCGGCGCCTACGAAGGCCGGGACGCCAGCCTGCTGCCCCAGGTCGTCCTGCTGGACCTGCACCTGCCCAAGCTGGACGGGCTGGCGGTGCTGCGGCAGATCCGTGAGAACGAGCGCACGCGGACCTTGCCCGTGGTGATGCTCACCTCCTCCAACGAGGAGCGCGACCTGACGGGCAGCTACCAGCTGGGCGTCAACAGCTACGTGCGCAAGCCCGTGGACGTCACCTCCTTCTTCGAGGCGGTGCGTCAGCTGGGCATGTATTGGCTCGTACTCAACGAGCCCTCGCCTACCCCTGCAGAGGTAACCGCATGAACCCCACGCCGCTGCGCCTGCTCCTCATCGAGGACTCCGAGGATGATGCCCTGCTGGTGTTGCGCGAGCTGCGGCGCGGCGGCTACGACGTCTCCTCCACCCGCGTCGAGACGCTCGAGGCGCTCGAGCGCGCGCTGGACGCGGGGCCCTGGGACGCCATCATCACCGACTACTCGCTGCCGGGCTTCACCGGCCTGGATTCCTTCACCCGGGTGCGCCAGCGGGGCCTGGACGTGCCCTTCTTCATCGTCTCGGGAGCCATCGGCGAGGACATCGCCGTGGCGGCGATGAAGGCCGGTGTCCACGACTTCCTGCTCAAGGATCGGCTGGCGCGGCTGGCGCCGGCGGTGGCGCGCGAGCTGCGCGAGGCGGCGGTGCGCGCCGAGCGCCTGAAGATGCAGGAGCAGCTGCTGCTGTCGGACCGGCTCGCCTCGCTGGGAATGCTGGCGGCCAGCGTGGCCCATGAAATCAACAACCCGCTCGCCTCGCTGATGATGAACCTGCACTTCGCGCAGCGCGCCCAGCCGACCGAGGAGCTCGACGGCACGCAGGCCCTGCGCGAGGCGCTGGAGTGCGCCGAGCGCATCCGGGACATCATCCGCGACATCAAGATCTTCTCCCGGCCGGACGACCGGCGCGCCGAGCCGGTGGAGCTGCACCGGGTGCTGGACTCGTCGCTGCGCATGGCATGGAACCACCTCTTCCACCGCGCCCGCGTCAGCAAGGAGTACGCGGAGGTGCCCTGCGTGGAGGGCAGCGAGGCACGGCTGGGGCAGGTGTTCCTCAACCTGCTCATCAACGCGGCCCAGGCCATCCCCGAGGGACAGCCGGACGCGCACCAGGTGCGCGTGGTGACGCGGCGCGAGCCCGACGGCACGGTGCGCGTGGAGATCCACGACACGGGGGCGGGCATCCCCACGGAGATGCACGAGCGCATCTTCGAGCCGTTCTTCACCACCAAGCCGGTGGGGGTGGGCACGGGGCTGGGGCTGCCCATCTGCCGCCGGCTGGTGAGCGAGATGGGGGGCGGCATGGGCGTGGAGAGCGCGCCGGGCCGGGGCAGCATCTTCTGGGTCCGCCTGCGCCCCGCCCAGGACAAGGTCTCGTCTCCCAAGCCCCGCTCGGCGGTAGCCATGCGGGGCGGCTTGCGCGTGCTCATCATCGACGACGAGGTGGCGCTGACGCGCTCGCTCAAGCGGCTGCTGGGGGACAAGTACGACGTCACCGCGCTCAGCCGGGCGCAGGAGGCGCTGGCGCTGATCGCCTCGGGCCGCCGCTTCGACGCCATCCTCTGCGATTTGACGATGCCGGAGATGAGCGGCGCTCAGTTCCACGAGTCGCTGTCCCTGCTGGTACCGGAGCAGGCCCGCGCCATCATCTTCATGACGGGCGGCGCGTTCTCGGAGGAGACCCGGGCCTTCCTGGCCAGGCTGCGCCCCCCGTGCCTGGAGAAGCCCATCGACTTCGAGCGCTTGCACTCCCTGCTGGGCAGCATGCCCAAGGGGGGCTCCGAGGTGCGTGCGCCCCCCGCCCCCGGGGTGGAGGCCAAGCACCGGGCCAGCGCCTGAGGGAATCGCCTTTCCCCCCCAGGGGTTGCCCCTTCAAATGTCACTCAGGAGACTTCGATGGGGTCCCCTCTAGGCAGAAGCCCGGAAACGTGACACATGGGGGGCAGGCTGTGCCCCTGAATGCATGGCCGCCGGCTCAATCCATGAAGCCGGGTAAGAAAGAAGAAGAGCAATGGCAACTGGTACCGTGAAGTGGTTCAACGACGCGAAGGGCTTTGGGTTCATCACGCAGGACGGCGGGGGCGAGGACCTCTTCTGCCACCACACTGCGATTCAGACCCAGGGCTTCCGCACCCTGCAGGAGGGCCAGAAGGTGGAGTTCGACATGGCCCGCGGCCCCAAGGGCCTGCAGGCCCAGAACGTCCGCCCGATCTAATCGCGCGCCGGCCGTTTGAAAGGCTCGGTCCCATGGGGGCCGGGCCTTTTTCATTTCTGGGCTTCGATGCGGGCCTTCTCGGCGAGCATGAGGCCGCGCACGTGCTCCAGCAGGGCCTGCACGTCATTGCCGCAAGAGGCCGGCGTCACCGGCGGCAGCACCTGGACATGGCAGTTGGCCTGGGTCTCCAGCACGAGCCCATGCTTGGGCAGCGTGCGAGCGGTGCCCGTGAGCACCACGGGGATGACGGGGCACCCCATCTTCACGGCGAGCTGGAAGGCCCCGTCCTTGAAGGCCTTCATCTGCCCGTCCGGCGAGCGGGTACCCTCGGGGAACAGCAGCACGGGTACCTCCCGAGCGAGCCAGCGCTCGCACGCCACCATCATCCGCCCCACGCTCTCGCGGTCCCCGCGCACCAGCGGCACGTAGCGGTTGAGCCACATGTTCCAGCCGATGAAGGGCAGCTTGAAGTTGGACGCCTTGGACACCCATTTGAAGGGCCGGTAGAGGCCGAACAGCACGAGGATGTCGCCCAGCGACTCGTGGTTGGCCACCAGCACCGCGGGGCCCCTCCAGGGCAGGTGCTCCCGTCCGTCCACCCGCAGGTGCCACAGCGGGTTCACATACATGTACAGCTGGGCCCAGAAGCACGAGTACAGGTGCAGCACCTTCCCGTTCCTGTCGAACGGGAACGTGAGGGCCCACACCACGAGCGCCCCCACGAAGAGCACCACGCTCGACAGCGCCAGGAACGACCAGAAGACGATGGAGAACAGGAGTCGAATGGCGGGCGCAGTGTGCCATAGCCACGCGCCCGTGGGGGAAGTTCATCCTCCCAGGGTGGGCTTCGAGAGCGTCGCCGTGAGCACCACCATGCTTCCCATCTTCCGCACTCCGGGCAGCGACAGCAGCGCGTAGTCCAGCGCGTGCAGGGCCTGCACCGCCAGCTGCCTCACCGGCGAGGCCTTCTCGTAGGCGCCCCCGCTGAGCAGGAAGCGGTTGAACCAGCTCAGGAGCGCGAAGTGGCGCAGCTTCAAGCCCGGCAGGCGGCTCATGAGCAGCTCCAGCTCACCCTCCTGCAGGGGGCGCTCGTCCGGCGTGGCGCCCTCGTGGATGGGGATATGCGCGCGCAGCTTTCGCAGCAGCGGGTTGAGGCTCAGCGGCTCGGAGAAGACGAGCTGGGCCCCGGGCTTCGCCCAGTGCTCCAGCTGATCCAGCACCAGCCCCAGCTCGGAGATGAGGTGGTGGAGGATGCCGTCTCCCCAGATGACGTCGAAGTGGTTGTCGGGGAACTTGGCCAGCTCCAGCGGCGAGCAGAGGAAGCTCACCCGGTCCTCCACTCCGGACAGCCGCGCACGCTCCGTCGCCAGGCGGATCGACTGGGGCGAGATGTCGATCCCCGTCACCCGCGCGCCCCGGCTGGCGAGGAGGATGGCGTTGATGCCATCGCCGCAGCCCACGTCCAGCACGTGCTTTCCGCGCAGGTCCCCCATCTGCTGGAACCGGAACTCCTTGTGGAACCACGGCTGCAGCTTCCCCGCGTACCGCCGCAGCACCGCCGGATCCATCGCGCGGACCGCCCGCAGCTGAGCTTCCGCAACCCGATCAAAGAACGACGCCTCAGACACCCACCGTTCCGCTCGCATGCCCCACCCGTTCGTCGAGGTTTACAGTGGGGGGAATGTGCGTACGGGGGACTTTGGACGAAACTTCCGAACGGCTCGAAGTGTGGCCTCGCTATCTCCTGGTGAACGTCCGGCGGGCGCCTCCCGTGCTCTACCCCACACGAGCCGACACCCAGCGAGAGAACGCGATTCTTCACGCGCGGGAACCTTCCGCCCTCCAGGGTGTCCGTATGCCCAACAAGCAAGCTGGGAGGCGTCATGGCCATTCCTCTGACACTCAAGGTTTTCCAGGGCGGGACCCTCATCACCTCGAAGGACTTCGAGCGGGACATCATCAAGATCGGCCGGCTGTCCTCGGCGCACCTGCGCCTGGAGGACGAGAAGGTCAGCCGGGTGCATTCGGTGCTCGAGGTGTCGGCCGATGGCGCGCTGTCCATCATCGACATGGGCAGCGTCGAGGGCACCTACGTCAACGGCAAGCGCGTCAACAAGGGCCGCGTCAGCTTCGGCGATGAGATTCGCGTGGGAGAGACCACGCTGCGCCTGGAGAACCCGGCCGCGGTGGCCGCGACGAACCTGGCCGCCGCCGTGGCGAGCACCGAGGTGACGGAGCCCGTGGCGCCGGTGGTGGAGGTGGCACCGGCCTCGAGCCTCACGCAGGCGGTCGCCGAGCCCGTGCCCGAGCCCGTGCCCGAGCTTGTAGCGGAGAGCCCGCGGCCGGTGCGCTCCGCGCGCTCGGGAAAGAAGCGTGGGCCGCTCGGTGTGTCCCTGTGCTTCCGCTGGGGTGAGCAGCGGGTGGGCGAGTTCTTCCTGCCTCCGGGCCAGAAGCGCTCGTTCAGCGTGGGCAACGCCGCGGGCGTGGACTTCATCATGGGCGATGCCCGCCTGGGGCGCCCGCGCCTGGAGGTGGTGCGCACCGACGGGCAGACGCCCACCGTCTTCTTCACCGGGAAGATGAAGGGCGAGCTCGTGCGCCAAGGCGAGGCGCTGGACGTGCAGGCCCTCATCGAGTCCGGCAAGGCCTCGCACGAGGAGGAGGCGTACGCGCTGGCGCTCCAGGCGGACGACAGCTTCCGCGTGGACCTGGGCGGAATCCACCTGGAGGTGAGCCTCCAGCCGGCACCTCGCCGGGTACACGTCCCGTGGGCGGACTCGGTGGACTACCGAGCGCTGAACATCTTCCTGCTGATGCTCTTCGCCGGGGCCATGTTCATCATCGGCGCGACGAACCGGGGGGGAGGCGACGAGGCTTTCGCCGACGAGCTCAACAGCGACACCACGCGTCTGGCCAAGCTCATCATCAAGCCGCCGGAGCCGCAAAAGAACCCGTTCATCGCCAAGCTCACCGAGAAGAAGGCCGTGGAGGCGAAGCGGACCCAGCAGACCCAGCGGACGCGCGACGAGGTGAAGCAGCCACGCAGGGATCCGGAGCGACAGGTGCGCCGCGCTCCTCCCCCGCCGGTGCGGGACGCGCAGAGCGAGGCGAAGGAGCTCGCGCGCAGCCTGTTCAAGCCGGGCAAGAGCGGCGCCTCCGTCTTCAGCAGCAAGGACCTGGGCAGCGAGCTCAAGAGCGCCACGGGCAACATCTTCAGCGCGGTGGGCAGCACCGGCGGCTTCGGCAGCCTGGGCCCGAAGGTGGGCCCGGGGGGGCCCGGCGGTGTCGGCGGCACGGGTGACAGCGTGCGCATCGGCGGCGTGGGCACCGTGGGCCGCAGCAGCGGCAACGTCAGCTACGGCAACAACGTGGGAGCGCTCACCGGCAAGCAGATCGTGGACGTGGGCATCACCAGCTCCGAGCCCGTGGTCAACACGGGCTCGCTGGACAAGGAGCTGGTGCGCCGGGTCATCCAGGACAACCGCTCGCAGATTCGCTCCTGCTACGAGCGGCTGCTCAACCAGTACCCGAACCTGGGCGGCAAGGTGCAGGCGCAGTTCACCATCGGTCCGGATGGCCGGGTGCTCAGCGCGAAGGTGACCCAGTCCAGCGCGAACAACGAGCAGCTGGAGACGTGCGTGGCCAGCCGCGTGCGCCTCTGGCAGTTCCCCAAGCCCAAGGGTGGCGGCACGGTGATGGTCAGCTACCCGTTCATCTTCAAGCAGGCGGGCCAGTAACATGGCCGGGAATGCTCAAGTCGGAACTGCTGGAGGCGTACCTTAACCGCCACACCTCCTTCCAGGCCCTGGGCCGGGCGCTGCACACCCGGCTCCAGGAGGTGCTGGAGCGCGGGGGCGTGGCGGTACACGGCATCAGCTATCGCGTGAAGGCGCCCGACAGCCTGGCGCAGAAGCTGGCCCGGCCCGACAAGATCTACCAGCGGCTGGACGACATCACCGATCTGGTGGGCCTGCGGGTCATCACCTTCTTCGAGGACTCCATCGAGCAGGTGGCGCGGCTCATCGAAGAGAACTTCCGCGTCGACATCGACCGCTCGGTGGACAAGCGGCTGCGCCAGGACCCGGACAGCTTCGGCTATCGCTCGCTGCACTACATCTGCCATCCGCCCCGGGAGCTGGTGGAGCAGCACGGCGATTGGGACTGGCCCTTCGAGATCCAGATCCGCACCATCCTCCAGCACGCCTGGGCCGAGATCGAACATGACCTCGGCTACAAGTCTCCCGAGTCGGTGCCACTGCCCATCCGGCGGCGCTTCTCGCGGCTGGCGGGCCTGCTGGAGATCGCCGACAGCGAGTTCGTCGAGCTGCGGCGCTTCATGGAGGACTACGCCCGGGACGTGCGCCAGCCGGTGCAGCTCGTGCGCGACACGCTGGAGCTCGACACGGTGTCGCTACAGTCCCTGGTGGAGGTGGGCCCCGTGGCCGAGCTGGACCTGGCCCTGGCGGGTCGACTGGGCAGGCCGCTGGCCACCACGCACTTCTTCCCGGACTACGTGACGCGCATGCTGCGCAGCGTGCAGCTCGGCCGCCCCGCCCGCATCCTCAAGTGTCTGGAGGCCTTCAGCCCGGGGATGCTGACGTTCGCCGAGCGCTACTTCCGCTTCACCACCGAGGCCTGGGGGTTTGGCGGCGAGCAGCTCGACAGCGTGCAGCGGGGCTACAGCCTGGTGCTGCTCTCTCACTGGCAGGCCCTGCGCCAGGCCCAGCTGGAGTTGCACCGCGTGGAGTGGATGAAGGGCTTCTACCAGCAGGTCGACTACCCGGACGATGAGGCGGAGGCCCGCCGCATCGCCCGGTTGTTCGTCAAGTGCTTCGCCGACTGGAAGGAGCCCTCCCCCCTGTAAGGCCGGGGGGAGCGGCGCCCTCTTCCATCAGCACGTCAACCGATGATGCCCACGCAGGCGCAGAGCGTCTGGTCGCACCGCTCGCCAGAGCCGCAGGTGCCGCCGCAGTCCGGCTTGCAGATGCACTGGTCGCCCGCCTCGTTGCAGCCCCACGTCGGGCCGGTGCAGTGGTCAGGCTCGGTCGGGGTGTACTTCGGGTCGTCCTCGCAGGGCAGGCCGCCGTCGGGGTCCGAGATCGTGTTCACCCAGTACCGGTAGGACACGGCCGCCTCGGCGCTCCCATCCAAGGGGCGGCACGCGCCGAAGAGCGAGAGCGTGCGCGCGCTGCCGTCGAAGTCGAAGCCGTTGACGGTGCTGCGCGGAATGTCATTGGCATTGCAGGAACCGGCGTTGCGCACCGCGCTCACGGCCACCTTGATGGAGGCGCCGATCGGCGGCTTGAGCGTCTTGTAGCCCGCGTTGCCGATGGCGTCGGCGATGATCGCGTCCATCGAAGCGTCGATGGAGTTGGTGTCGAGGATGGAGCCGAGCACGCCGCCGCTGGCGTTGACCACCTGCGCGTGGCGCTGCTGCGTGCCGCTGTTCGGCTGCGGGTTGAACTCACGGCCGTTGTTGTTGAAATCGCACGTGCCCGAGGTGCAACCGCAGGCGCTGCCCGACGGGCAGACGATGCCGTGGACGGTGATGAGCTTGCCCGTCTCGTTGGTGGGAGTCGCTCCGGAGCCCACGCTGCCGAAGTAGTTGATGAAGTTCTGCACGTTCTCGCACTGGGTGCCGGCCTTGTCGATGGTGCCGCCGCTGCCGCAGTTGAGCACCGTGGAGGTGGCACCGGAGGTCTGGTCATCCGCGTCACCCAGCAGCACCACCACGACGGTGGCGTCCTGGCGAACCAGGACCCCGGACTCGGTGGCGCCCGGCGCGGTGCCAGGGGTCATGTCATCGATGGCCCTGCGGGCCGCGCCCAGCACGCCCTCGGCACCGTTACCGGCCAGGCCCACCCAGCAGCCGCCGTTGGCGCCCTGAGAGCCGTCGCCGGGGCAGCTCGGTGCCTCGGGGGCCGCGGGAGTCGTGGTCACCTGGGTGCAGACATTGTTGGTGCACGCGCTGTTCTCGGTGAGCCACGCCTTCATCTTGTTCACGTTGCGCGTGAACTGACGAATCCTGCCCGAGTTCGCCTTGCTCGCATCGAAGTGGTAGTTGGACGTCACCATCGCCATGCGCCAGTCCAGCGACGAGGCGTTGAGCGCGTCGGCGGCCGACTGCGCCGCGGCGGCCAGCGACAGCTGCGAGCTGCGCATCGAGCCGCTGTCGTCCACGACGAACAGGAAGTCCACCTTCGCCGACGGAATCTGGAAGCGCTCGCACTGCACCGCCGTGGGCTCGCCGAACTGGGCCAGCGCGGAGCCGTTCGAGAGGTCCTTGGAGGAGAAGACCGCCGGGGTGCTGCGGTTCTCGCCCGTCACGCCCGACAGCTGCGTCAGGGCGATGAGCACCACCACGCTCTGCTGCGAGCGATGCACGAACAGCGCCTGCATGCGGAAGGGGCCGCTCACGCCCGCCGCCGCGGCGCTGAGCCGTCCCGTGCTGCCCGGCACCAGCGCGTCCACCAGCGCGTCCGTGCGGCGCTTGAGGTCCACGGAGCCGGCCTGGTCATAGAAGGCCTGCAAGGCGCTGTTGCCATCCCACGTCTGGAACACCTGCGCGGTGCGGTTGCTCAGGGCGCCCTGGGCATGCATGGTCGGGCGCAGCGCCTCCTCGTCACCCAGCGGCTCCGTGGCCTGAGCGGGCGCGGCGCGGCGGAAGACCAGGAAGGAGACCTTGGCGGTGCTGTCGTAGCCCACCAGGCCATGCACATCGTTGCCCACCTTGATCTGCGTCACCTCGGAGAAGCTGGGCGGCAGCGCCAGCCGGATGTCCGGCCCGTCCTCGGACTGGAAGGTCACCTGGCGCAGGTTCGCTTCCGTACACACCTGGCCCGCGGGGCCGTTCGCGTCGCCCGTCTGGGGATCCAGCTCACCGGAGTCCACGTTGCCGTTCTGGTTGGTGTCCTCGGCGCCATCGCTCACCCCGTCGCCGTCCGTGTCCGGGTTCAGCGGATCCGTGGTGGTGCCCGTGTTCGTGTCCGGGATGAAGTTGGTGCAGTTGTCCGGATCCAGGTTCGCGTTGACGCCCGACTCCACGCCGTCCGTGATGCCATCCCCGTCCGTGTCCGGGTTGCGCGGATCCGTCTCGTTCGCATCCTTGACGCCGTTGGCGTTCTGGTCCTCGCCCTTCGTGGACCCGGTGGTCGGCCCGTCACGCAGGCCGTCGCAGTCGCTGTCCTTGAGCAGCGGGTGGGTCTCGGTGTCGTCCACCTTGCCGTTCTTGTTGGTGTCCTCGGCACCGTCGCTTACGCCATCGCCATCCGTATCCGCCTTGATCGGGCTCGTCTTCAGCGTGGTGTCGACGTCCTGCGGCAGGGTGCAGTTGGTGCCGACGACCTTGTCGTTGATGCCCAGCTCGAAGCCATCCTGCAGACCGTCCCCGTCGGTGTCCGCCAGGCCCGCATTGGTCTTACCGCCGCCCCGGTCCGTGTTGTACTCGACCGAGTCGCTCAGGCCGTCGCAGTCGGTGTCCTTGGTGGCGTTGGCCGGATCATTGGGATCCGTGGGAATGGGCGTCGGACCCGCGTCCGGCGTGCCCCCGTCCGGCGTCTCGCCGGGATCAGAACCTCCGCACGCGACCGCGGTCACCAACAGTGACGCGAGCAATGCGGCTTGCAGCAGTCTTTGGATCTTCATTGAGAAGAGGCCTCCTTGAGAGGTACGCGCGCTCGGAGCCAGCCCTCCCACGCACGCATCGGCACGCAGGATACGCGCCGGGGTTGATGCTTCAATGTGCTCCTAAGGTGTTTCGCTGTGGCCGGGATTTTTCGGTCGTACCGGCCCTTGCTTTCCACCGCGAGCGAGAAATTTCGAGCCAGGAGTTCACGAGCGTTCGCCGGTAGACGACTCCCTGCCCCCTCGCCTGCCCTGCCACTCGGCCCTTCATGAGCGCCTTTCAGCGCCTGCTTCGGACCGCTCGACACCTCCTGGCCCTCCTCGTTCACCGCGCGTCGCATCCTGTGCGGCATGAAGCTCGTCGCCTTCCTCCTCGGTGTCGTCGCGGTCCCGCTCTCCGCCTTGCTGCTCGTGGCGGCGGTGGCCATTGGAGCCTCGGCCTCGGCCTGGGGGTATGCCCTCGGCCTGGCCGTGGCGTCGGCGGGACTGATCACGATGCCCTGGCGCCGTCGCCGAGGGCTGACTCGGGCAGGGCTCGGTCTCATGCTCCTCGTCGCCTGCGCGCGGTTGCTGCTCGTGAAGGGCCAGTACCTGGACACGCTCCGCCTGCCCGAGGGAGGACGAAGGCTCGCCAACCGCCTCCTCGAGGAGCGCGATGGCACCCTGTTCGTGGCGCGCCTGCTGCTGCTCAGCGGCCAGCTCCCCCGCTCGGACACCCGCGACTTCCTCCCCGCCCTGAACTCGGCCTTCGCGCGCATGGCCGCCGAGGAAGGACCGATCGCCACGCCCGCCATCGCGACCTGGCTCGGGCTCCAGTCCTCCAGCGACTTCGACGCCGTGGTGATTCCGCCCCAGGACCGCGAGCGGCCCGAGGTCGCGGTGGTGGCGCTCCACGGCTACGCGGGCAACTTCGCCGTGTACTGCTGGCAGTTGTCGCGCTCGGCCCGCGCCATCTCAGCGCTCACCGTCTGTCCCTCCGTGGGGCCCGCGGGTGACTGGTGGTCCCCGCAAGGAGAAGAGACCCTGAAGCACACCCTCGCGTGGCTCGAGGGCCGAGGCATCCGGCGGGTGTACCTCGCGGGCCTCTCCAATGGCGGATTGGGCGCGAGCCTGCTCGCCTCCCGAGTTTCGCGGCCTGGAGTCGAGCTCCGGGGGCTGGTGCTGATCTCCGGCGCCTCGAAGCGGGCGCCCACCCCTCGCGTCCCCACGCTCATCGTCCAGGGGAAGCACGACTCCATGATGCCCACGCCCCCCATCCGTGCTTTCGCCCAGCGCACCGGCCCGCTCGCCACCTACTTCGAGGTGAACAGCGGCCACTTCGCCTTCCTCGACCGCCATGAAGCGTGTGAGCGGGCCATCACCCAGTGGCTCCTGCAACGGGAGGCCCCAGCGGCAGCACGGCGGTGAACGTGGCGCCCTGGCCCAGAACGCTCTGGGCCTCCACGGTGCCGCCCATGGCCTGCACGAACTGCCGCGTCACGTACAGCCCCAGCCCCAAGCCGCCGTAGTGGCGCTCGGACACGGCCCGCTCGAAGCGGCCAAAGATGCGCTGGAGGTCATCCGGCGCGATGCCAATGCCTTCGTCTCGGACGATCAGCTGGGCGCGCGCTCCGTCGGCGTCCACCGTGATGTGGATGGGCCTGCCCGCCCCATACTTGAGCGCATTGGACAGAAGGTTGGTGACCACCTGCTCCAGGCGGAGCCGATCCCACCGGCCAACGAGGTTCGGGTGGGCGCGCAGCTCCAGCCGACAGCTGACTCGCTCCGCCTCGGGCTCGAAGCGGGAGACCACCTCGGACACCAAGGCGGAGAGGTCCACCGGCTCCAGCTCGAGCTTCATGCGCCCGGTGCTCAGGCGCGACACGTCGAGCAAGTCGCCCACCAGCTCGGCCAGCTTCTTCACCTGCCGCTCCGCCACCTCCAGGTGGCGCACCTCGCGCTCGCGGGGGAGCTGACCGGGCTGCGAGCCCTGTGCCTCTCGCTTCAGCATGGAGAGCCGTAGGGCGAGGGGCGTCAGCGGCGTCTTCAGCTCGTGGCTCGCCACGGAGAGGAATTCATCACGCAGGCGGACGCCTTCCTCCGCCTGGGCCTTCAAGCCCTCGACACGGCGCCGCGCCTGGACCTCCTGCGTCACGTCCGAGGCGACGACCAGGACTCCTTCGACCTGCCCGGCGGGGTTTCGCATCGGCTCGTAGACGAAGTTCAAGTACACCTCTTCCAGGGCGCCGCCTTCGAGCCGAGCGAGCTTCACCGGCAGCTCCGTGCCAACGTACGGCGCGCGGGTGGCGAGCACCCCGCTCAAGAGCGCCTCGACTCCTTGTCCCGCTGTCTCGGGAAGGGCCTCGAAGTGGGGCTTTCCCAGCACCTGTTCCGCGGTGCGACCCCAGACTCGGCACATGCGGGGGTTGGCCAGCTCGATGATGTGCTCCGGGCCGCGCAGAATGGTGATGGCCACGGGGGCCTGCATGAAGACGGTGTGCAGCCGCTGCTGCTCGGCCTCCAGCTCGGCACGTGCGGCCTGTTCACGCGCTTGCGACTCCCGCTCGGCCTTCTTCGCCTGCTCCGAGACCAGACTGGCGACGAGCTCGCGGGTGACGGCCTCGAAGAACTCGCGGTACTTGTCATCGAAGGCGAGGCGGGCGCTGATTCCAAAGACGACGACACCTTGGACTGCTTCCGCTGGCGAGCGCCTCAGCGGCAGGACGAAGGCGGCTCGGGTCGGCTCGTCCCACGGTCCGATGTGCCCGCGGCCCAACAGCTCCCGCACATCCTCCAGCTTTTCGGGCGTGCCGGATTGGAGGACGCGGTGGGCCACCGCCAGGACCCTCGACAGGCTCACGGCGGTGGCGTCGAGGCCCGCGCTCGCCGCCAGCGCCAGTTCCTGAGCCCCCTCCTCGGGACAGCGGAAGAGGAGGGCGAAGGGAAGGTCCTTCGGGTTGGAGGACAAGACGTCAAAGGCATCCTTCGCCGCGACCGAACCGCTCGCGAGTGCGGCGAGCGCACGGAGCGTCTCGGAGCGGCGCTCGCTCAGCACCGTCTGGGTCACCTCGACGACCGGCTGGAAGATTCCGGCGATGGCCCCGCTGTCGTCCCGCAGCGGGCTGAACGTGAACGTGAAGTACGCCTCCTCCGTGAAGCCGTGGCGAGTCAGCGTGAAGTACTCCTTCTCCACGTGGATGACTTCGCCCCGCTCCAGCACCTTCCGCATCCAGGGGTAGATGACGGGGTAGGTGTCGGGCCAGCACTCCCGGTAGGGCTCGGCGAAGTAGTTGGGGTGGCGTGGCCCCATGATGACCGCGTAGCCCTCATTGTAGAGCTGCGTCTGGTCCGGTCCCCAGAAGAGGATGGCGGGCGTCGGCATCTCGAGGACCATGGCGACGTAGCCCACCAGGGTGCGTGGCCAGGACTCGATGGGGCCGAGCTTCGTCCGCGACCAGTCCTTGGAGCGGATGAGTGCCCCCATCGGACCGCGAAAGGCAAAACCTTGGGAGCCGTGCTCGCTGCCGGCAGGTTCCGAAGCCGCATCCGGCTGTGGCCCCACTGACTGCCCTGCTGGCGGCACCTGAGTTCGATACGTCATGAAGAGTTCGTGCCAGAAGGAGCGCGAGAGGAGGGTTCAGAACCACCACTCGAAAATACAGCCCGCCCCGTGCCCGGCAAGTCACGGCCGCGCGGTTATCCCCCTCAGCGGCTGGCACTGAGAGTAGAAATTTACGGTATTTTTGCTTGCCCCTTCACGGCCCGAGTCAGTATTCCTCCCTTCACGTGAATTACTCAGTAGACCGGATTAACTGATTTCACCTGGGGTGGCGCATGAATCGAAGGACCGGCAGGGTCGGAAGCCTTCTGGGAGCGGTGGCGTTGCTGGCGACGTCGGGGTGCGAGAGCTCGGCGGACAGCGACACGGCAGTTGAGCTGGAGGCCACGAGCCAGGCCGTCGTATCCGGCCCGGACTTCGTGGTGTCGGCGGTGACGGGACCGGCCAGCGCCACGCCCGGGCAGCAGCTCACCGCCTCGGTGACCCTGTGCAACCAGGGCACTCAAGGTGGCGACACCCATGTCGAGGTGTATCTCTCGACGGACACCACCATCACCCCCCACGGGCCGACGGCGCCTTCGCCGGATACCTACTTTGGCTCGGCCTCCGCGCAATACCTCAACGCCGGCCAGTGCCAGACGCTGACGGTGCAGGGCTCGGCCTACGTCCCCGCCGACGGCGCCTACTACCTGGGCGCGGTGGCGGATCCCCAGAACTCCGTGGTGGAGGTGCTGGAGACCAACAACGCCAAGGCGGGCACCCGCCTGGGCATCGGCAACAAGCCGGACTTCGTGGTCTCGGCGGTGACGGGGCCGGCCAGCGTCATGCCGGGTGGGCCTGGGCAGCAATTCCCCAGCTCGGTGACGGTGTGCAACCAGGGCACCCAGGGTGGAAGCACGCCGGTGGAGGTGTACCTCTCGGCGGACACCACCATCACTCCCAACGGGCCGATGGCGCCCTCGCCCGACTCCTACGTCGGCTCCGTCCACTCTCAATACCTCAACCCAGGCCAGTGCCAGACGCTAACGCTCCAGGGCTCGCCGTACGTTCCCACCGAGGGGGCCTACTACCTGGGCGCGGTGGCGGATCCTCAGGGCTTCACGGCCGAGCTGCTCGAGGACAACAACATCAAGCTGGGCGGCCGCATCGGCATCGGCAACAAGCCGGACTTCGTGGTGTCCACCGTGACGGGACCGGCCAGCGCTCTGCCGGGGCAGCAGCTCTCCGCCTCGGTGACGGTGTGCAACCAGGGCACCGTGGGCGGCAGTGCTCCCGTGGAGGTGTACCTCTCGACGGACACCACCATCACTCCCAACGGGCCGACGGCGCCTTCGCCTGACTCCTACGTGGGCTCGGCCTCTACGCAATACCTCAACGCCGGCCAGTGCCAGACGTTGACGGTTCAGGGCTCGGCTTACGTCCCCGCCGAAGGCCCCTACTACCTGGGCGCAGTAGCGGATCCCCAGCGCTCCGTGGTCGAGCTGATCGAGGACAACAACGCCAAGGCGGGCACCCGCCTGGGCATTGGCAACAAGCCCGACTTCGTGGTGTCGGCGGTGACGGGACCGGCCAGCATCCGGCCCGGGCAGCAGTTCACCGCCTCGGTGACGGTGTGCAACCAGGGCACCCAGGGTGGAAGCGCGCCGGCGGAGGTCTACCTGTCGGCGGACAACACCATCACTCCTCATGGGCCCACGGCGCCTTCGCCTGACTCCTACGTGGGCGTCGTCTCTCCTCAGTACCTCAACCCGGGCCAGTGCCAGACGCTGACGGTGCAGGGCTCTGCCTACGTCCCCGCTGACGGCCCCTACTACCTGGGCGCCGTGGTGGATCCTCAGGCCTCCATCGCCGAGCTGATCGAGAACAACAACGCCCGGGCAGGTACCCGCCTGGGTATCGGCAACAAGCCGGACTTCGTGGTGTCGGCGGTGACGGGCCCGGCCAGCGTTATGCAGAGCGGACCGGGGCAGCAGTTCCCCACCTCGGTGACGGTGTGCAACGAGGGCACGCAGCCCGGCAGCACGCACGTGGAAGTCTACCTGTCGGCGGACACCACCATCACTCCCTACGGGCCGGCGGTGCCTTCACCGGACCCCTTCCTGGGCCATGCCGCCTCCGAATACCTCAGCCCAGGCCAGTGCCAGACGTTGACGGTGCATGGCTCGGCGTACGTGCCCACCGAGGGGGCCTACTACCTGGGCGCGGTGGCGGATCCTCAGGGTTCCATCGCCGAGCTGCTCGAGGACAACAACATCAAGTTGGGCGACCGCATCGGCGTCGGCAGCAAGCCGGACTTCGTGGTGTCCACCGTGACGGGGCCGGCCAGCGCTCTGCCAGGGCAGTCGCTCTCCGCCTCGGTGACGGTGTGCAACCAGGGCACCGTGGGCGGCAGCGCCCCCGTAGAGGTGTACCTCTCGGCGGACACCACCATCACTCCCAACGGGCCGATGGCGCCTTCGCCCGACGCCTACGTGGGCTCGGCCTCTACGCAATACCTCAACGCTGGCCAGTGCCAGACGCTGGCGGTGCAGGGCTATGCCTACGTCCCCACCGAAGGCGCCTACTCCCTGGGGGCCGTGGTGGATCCTCAGAGCTCCCTGGTCGAGCTGATCGAGGACAACAACGCCAAGGCGGGCACTCGCCTGGGCATTGGTAACAAGCCCGACTTCGTGGTGTCGGCGGTGACGGGACCAGCGAGCATCCGGCCCGGGCAGCAGTTCACCGCCTCGGTGACGGTGTGCAACCAGGGCACCCAGGGTGGAAGCGCGCCGGCGGAGGTGTACTTGTCGGCGGACAGAACCATCACCCCGCATGGGCCGACGGCGCCTTCGCCTGACTCCTACGTGGGCGTCGTCTCCCCTCAGTATCTCACCCCCGGTCAGTGTCAGACGCTGACGGTGCAGGGCTATGCCTACGTCCCCGCGGACGGCCCCTACTACCTGGGCGCCGTGGTGGATCCTCAGGCCTCCATCGCCGAGCTGATCGAGGACAACAACGCCAAGGCGGGCAGCCGAATCGGCATCGGGTACAAGCCGGACTTCGTGGTGTCAGCGGTGTCGAGCGTGAGCACCGTGCAGCTGGGCCAGCAGCTCACGGCGTCCGTGACGGTGTGCAACCAGGGCACTCAAGCCGGCAGCACCTACGTGGAAACCTACCTCTCGGCGGACACCACCATCACCCTCAACGGCCCCATGGGCCCCTCGCCGGATACCCTCATGGGATACAAGTCCACGGCGACGCTGAGCGCGGGCCAGTGCCAGGTGCTGTCGGTGGTGGGCCCCGCCTACGTGCCTGGAACGGGCAAGTACTACGTGGGAGCCGTGGCGGACCCGTATAGCGACCTGCAGGAGATGTTCGAGGACAACAACACCAAGGTGGGCACGCTCGTCACCGTCACGCCTTGAGCAGTTAGCGCTCCTCGAGCCTCGTGACCGTAGCGGCTGGGACGACGCGCGGCAGCCGCACGGTGAAGGTCGTGCCCGTCTCCTCCGTGGAGGAGACGGTGATGTCGCCATGGTGCGCTTCCACGATGGCCCGCACGATGTAGAGCCCGAGCCCCACGCTGCGGGTCGCCTTGTCCACCCCTTCCATTCCACGCTGCATGGGTTGGAAGAGCCGCGCGAACCGCTCGGGTGGAATCGGCGCCCCCTCGTTCTGCACGGACAGCATCACCTCGCCGTCCTCCCCGCGTGTCGTGACTCGCACGGGAGTGTCTTCCGGGCTGTATTTGAGGGCATTGGTGATCAGGTTCTGCACCAATTGCCCCAGGCGATCCACATCCCACGTGCCCCGCCCGTCTCCACTGCTCCGCACCTGCACCTCGCGGGGCAGGTGGGCGATTTCCACCTCTTCCACCGTGCTCCGGATCAGCTCGTGCAGGTCCATGGGCCGGAGTGTGAGCGGGAACCCCCCGCCCACCCGCGCCTGGGTGAAATCGAGCAGATCCTTCACCATGCGGATGGCTCGCTCGGCGGACGTCTGGATGCGCACCACGGCCTTGAGCGCGCGTCCGTCCATATCCTCCCGACGGCTCAGCAGGGTGGCGCCCAGCTGGATGGCGCTCAAGGGATTGCGCAAGTCGTGGCTGACGATACCAATGAGGTGCTGCTCGAACTCCGCCCGCGCGAGGGCTTCCCGCGCGAGCTCCGCCTCCCGTTCTCTCGCGCGCACGCCCTCGGTGACATCATGCGTGAGCACGAGAATGGAATCCATCTTGCCTTCCATCGTGCGGATGGGTTGCCACGTGAAGTTATAGGCGCGCGGCTCCGGCCTTCCCTTGCCCTCGGAGTCGATCCAGTAGCGCACCTCGCGCCCCGTGAATGCCTTGCCGGTACGCAGGGTCTCCAGGAGCTGCACGTCGGCCCCCTGCCCCGCGAGCTCGGGCAGCGCTTCCAGCAAGCCTTTGCCTAGCACCTCGCGGTTGCCGACACTCTTGCGGTAACCCTCGTTGGCGAGCTCGAAGCGCAACTCCGGGCCGCGCAAGACGGCAACCCCGAAGACGGATTGATCGGCGATGGAGGCCAGCAGGCTCGTGCGTGCCGCGTCCAGATCCTTTTGGGCGGTGATGTCCGTGACCGTTCCGAGGAAGCGCAGAGGCTTGCCCGCGGCATCGAAGTAGACCTGGCCCCGTGCGCTGACCCACCTCCGCCTGCCATCGGGCAGGAAGATGGTGCGGTACTCCGCTTCCGAAGCGCCTCCATTCCTGCCCGCGAGCGCCTCCGCGGTGCCGCGCTCCACGACCGCTGCCTCCTCCGGAGGAAGAATGGAGAGCAGGCGCTTCAGGTCGAACGGCTCGTCGAGGCTCAGGCCGAAGAGGACTCGCATCCGCTCATCCGCGATGAACTGGTGCGTCGAGAGATCGAGCTCCCAGGTCCCCGCTCCAGAGACCTCCAGCGCGAGGGCGCGCCGCTGCTCGCTCTCACGAAGCTTCTCCGCTGCCTTCAGGGCGACCTCCCGCGCCTGCACCTGCTCGGTGACGTCGGTGGCCGCCGTCAGCACGCCATACACCTGCCCCGCGGCGTTGCGCATGGGGGCATAGACGAAGTTGAGGATGGCGGCCTCGCCTTCGGCGTGACGGGCGAACTTCACCGGCACCTCCTTGCCGAAGAAGGGCACGCCCTGCGTGAGGACTCCGTCCAGGAGCTTGTCGAAGCCCTGTCCCTCGATGTCGGGCAACGCCTCCCTCAGCGTCTTGCCCACCACGTCGCGCCCTCCGACGAGCTCCCGGTAGAGGGGGTTGGCGAGCGTGTACGTGTGCTCCGGGCCCTCCTGGATGCAGATCGCCATCGGCGCCTGCATGAAGAGGCTGTAGAGCTTCTGCCGCTCGGCTTCGGCCTCTGCCCGGGCCGCCCGCTCGCGCGCGAGGACCGCCTCGCGCTCGGCCTCGGCGAGCTTGCGCGCGGTGATGTCTACGCCCGTGCCGACGAAGCGCAGCGCCTTTCCGTGGGCGTCGAAGTACGTCTGGCCCCGTGCGGCCACCCATTGGTAGCGCCCGTCCGCTCGCGGCACCGTGCGGTAGTCCGCTTCGTAGTGGCCTCCATTCTTGCCGGCGATGGCATCGGCCACGGCGGCCGCGACGGTGGGAGCGTCCTCGGGGTGGATGATGGCCAGCCCCTTCGCGAGGCTGAACGGCTCGTCCTGCGTCAGCCCGAACATCTCGCGGAAGCGGCGGTCCGCCAGGACTTCCTGCGTGCCGAGCTCCACCTCCCACGTGCCCGCCCCCGAGACGGCGAGCGCCTCCGCCAGGCGCTGCTCGCTGATGCGCAGGGCTTGCGCGGTGCGCTGGGCCTCCTGACGGATGAGAACTCGCTCCGTCACCTCCGTGGCGGAGTGGAAGATGCCCGAGGGTTTTCCCTCCAAGTCCTCGATGCGGAAATACCAGGCATCGAAATAGCGGGGGTGGACCACCCCGGTCTGCTTGTCCTGGATGTCGACCCGCCCCTCCGAGACGAAGACAGGCTTGCCCGTCTCGAAGACACTCTTGAGGATGGTGGGGAACTCGGAGGTCGAGAGCTCCGGCACCGCATCCATGACGGGCTTGCCCAGGATGTGACGGTCCCGGAGTATTTCGAGGTAGCGAGCGTTCACCCGCTCGTAGACGAAGTCCGGGCCGGAGAAGAAAACCATCGGTCCGGCGGAACGGGCGAAGAGCTGATCGAGCTCGTGTTCCTTCGCCTTGGCGGATTGCTCGATGCGTCCGAGCTTCTCCTGGGCTCGCTCCGCGAAGCGGGTCGCGGCCTCACGGGTACACTGATCGATGAAGGCATGGAGGATCCGGAGGGCCTCCGGGGCGAGCCCCTGCTGCTGCGCGAGGGTGTCCACGAGCACCTCGCGCAGCACGTGGTACTCGTGGATGAGCTGACCGAGGGTGTAGTCCGGGTGCCGCGAGCGCTCCTCTCCGTGCAGTCTGGCCACCTGGGCGTTGTGGTCCGCCTGGGACGAAGAGGTGGGGGCCGTCAGCGTGCAGGCCAGTTGCTCGAGGAAGTCCGGCAGGGAGTCGATGAGTGCTGGGCGGTCCTGAGCACCTGAGGCGTAGATTTCCCGCAGCACCCGCTGCTCCCAGCGCTGGAGGATCTGGTCCTTCTGCTCGCGAACGAGCGAAGCAGCGGAAGTTCCAGCGAGCCTCTGAGAGACGGAATCCATCAGTCACGGACCCTTTCACGCTTCAGCTCATTCGGGCGAACGTTTATCTCGCGGCGACCGGGGTCAAGAGGCGACGGAATCACAGGACAAGGGGCGCTCTCGGAGCACCCGAGCGACCGAACGGTTGGCCTTCGGTACCCTCCGCGCTTGTGTACCACGTGAAGTGGAGCACGAAAGCCGCAGGTTGGGCTCAGCGTGAGACGGAGCGCGTAAGGATGCCGAGACGAACAAACACTCAGTTCACGGAAGATGAACTTGTCGCTCTCGCATTCGAAGAGCTGCACCTGAGCCGGAACACGTGGCACATCGAGCTGGTGCTCCTTGATGGTTGGATGGGGCTGAAGGTCAGACGCAAGCTGGGGCGAAGCGTGGAGAGAGGCGCCTCGTTCACCGCGAAGACGAGCGCCTCGGAGCGGAAGAAGAAGTTTCTGGAGCTGGTGCGCTCAGCGGTGGACGAGCTGTCCATCGACCCAGGGTAATCGACAAGAGAGGGTTTGACTCAAGGTAGCGGGAACCCTCTCGTTGGAACCTCTCCCTCAACCCGCCTCCTATTCGCCCTATGCGCTTCGGGGCCTCCCAATCCTGATCGCATAACCGGTTCTACCGTCATGTCGAGGGAAGACACGCCTCCTCGTAGCCCCAGCGCTCCTGTGCCTCACCTTCATCCAGGATTGGCTTCAACACCAACTTGACGACGACCTTGACCAGGTCATCTGCACGAGAGGCGGTCACTGTGCTTCCTCGGGTGTCGGGTCCTTGTCGCCCTTCTTGAGGTTACAGTCCCGGCAGCGCACCTGGGCGTTGTTCTCTTCGCCAGGTCCACCTTTCGATCAGCGTGCCGAGGCGCGCCAGATTGCCGGGCAGTGCGGCGAGCCGGATGAGAGGCGGAGCAGCCGCTCTGGCGCACGCCTTCGCGCGGGTGCGCTGCGAGAGTTGCAAGGACGAGCCGGCACATGTCCGCTGCCAGCGTCATGTCGTGCGTGTGCGGCGACGCCGGGTGCGTTCGCGGGGCGGGCACGGCTGGACAGGCAATGGGCGACGTACGCCGAGGTAGCCAGTCACCAGCGCGCGGAGCTCACGCTCGAAGCGTGGGCTGTCCCATGTCGGACAGCCCGGCGAGTGAACCCTGCCGCGAGCGCTCACCCTGGGAACCACCCATGACGATCGGCCTACGCCCCATCTTGAGCACGCCCGGGGTCCCTTGCGCCTTGCTCAAGCGAGGGTGGGGGTTCGACCGGACCGGTGCGGCGCGCGCCTGACGCTTCCGCTCTCGCACGCGATTGCGTAGCGTGAAGCGCCCGAGTCGGGAGGAACGCTCATGGCCAAGAAAGTCGCCGCCAAGAAGCCAGCCAAGAAGGCCCCAGTCAAAACGCAGAAGAACAAGGCCTCAGTCGCCGAATTCATCGCCGCAGTCGATGACGACGCCAAGCGCGCGGACGCCAAAGCGATCGACAAGCTGCTGCGCGAGGTCACTGGCGAGAAGCCCGCGATGTGGGGGCCGTCGATTATCGGCTATGGCTCGTACAAATACACGAACACGATGGGCGAGGCGGATTGGCCGAAGATCGGCTTCAGCCCACGCAAGGGCGCGACCGTGCTCTACATCGTGCCGGACTTCCTCGCGTCCGATCCGCTGATGAAAAAGCTGGGTAAGTACAAGAACGGAAAGAGCTGCCTCTACATCAACAAACTCGCCGACGTGGATCAGAAGGTGCTGCGCGAACTGGCCACGCGTTCGTGGAAGCACATGAGCGAGAAGTACGGATAAGAAAAAGGTATCCCCCTGTGGAACCCCCAGGACGCCAGCGCAACGATCCGGCCCAGGTCCCGGGCGACCTGGGTGCTGGACTTGCCCTCGGCCAGCACCCAGTCCTCCCATCCTTCTGATGCGGAGTGAGGCTCAGTTCAGCAGGGATTGGATGGGGAGCGGGATGTACAGGGGATTTCCATTGCCCAGCTGCCCATCGTCGTTGAAGCCCCAGGCCCAGCCGGTTCCATCCGAACCCACCATCATCGAGTGCAGCTCGCCAGCGGCCAGCTTCAGGCCTCCGCTCAGCCCAAGCACCTGCTTGGGCGTGTAGAGATCGTACGCATCGCCATTGCCCCGCTGGCCCCTCTCGTTGGAGCCCCAGGCCCACACGGTGCCGTCCGACTTCACGGCCATCGCATGGGTGGCGCCAGCGGCCACGAAGGCCACCCCGCTCAGGTTCTTCGTCTGCACCGGCGTCCGGCTGGTGCTCCGAAGGTCGCGGGGCTCGTTCCACCGGGAAAGAACAGCGAGAGGTGCTGGGTGCAGTGTGAAGCAGTCACCACCCAACGCGACGCGATCAATGTGCCCGTACATGCGCCGCCTCCGGTCAGGAACTGGCCCACTTCGGGCCGCGCGGTGGTGGCGGTTCCAGAGAGCAGCGGTTCCTCCACCACGCCGGCTTGAGCGCTCGCCTCTGGAATGGCCACGGGAAAGAGCCAGGCGAAAGCACAGCTGAACCCAATGAAAGCACTTGAAGATCGTGACACGGTGCCCCTCGTGAACAGTTCAAGCAGACAGACGTGGCCAGCAGGCACCGTGAGCGCCGTGAGCTGAGCCCGCTCGCCCACTCGCCCACTCGCCGGACACAGCAGGCCCAAGGCCAGCCACTTCAGGCCCATGGAGACCCACCGCCTACTGGGGGCACATGCGGCCGATCCTATTCGGCACGCTCGAATCTCACCTGCAAGGGACCGGGCTTCCTCAAGGCCTCGACACCGCCGTCGAGCGTTCCGAGCGTGATGAGCCCGCTCGCAGGGTCGGAGTCCTTGTAGAACAGGGCGAGGTTCCCCCAGGGGGCGTAGTAGGTGATGGCCCCGGCCTTGCCACCGGAGCTCGCGGGCGCGCCCTTCGTGGACAGCTTGCGCGGCAGGTAACGGCGTACGCCCGGCCGAGGACCGGGAGCCCGACGAGCGTCACGATGAGCCACTTCATGTCCGTTCTCCAAAGCTGCGCAAGCGGCACGTGCATCCGCCCACTCACCGCGCCGCATCCAGACAGAACAAGGGTGCAAGGCCACCCGCGGAAGCTCAAAAGCTGTACGCCTGGCCATCCGCCGACACCCGCACGCGCACTTGAGGCGCGCCGCGAGACAGCGTGCGGGTGAAACTTGGGCTGCTCGGCTCACGCACTCGGCGCTTCCGGCGGGAGCGCGTTTCGGCCTCGAATCATGTCAGCAGCTTTCTCGGCGATCATGACGGTGGGGGCATGGGTGTTCCCGCCGATCAGCGTTGGCATGACGGAGGCGTCCACCACTCGGAGCCCTTCGAGCCCTCGCAGCTTCAGCGTCTCATCCACGACCGCCAACGGATCGTCCGCCGTGCCCATTCGGCAGGTCCCCACTGGGTGGTAGAGGGTCTCGCCCTCGCGCCGCGCCCAGGCGTCGATCTCCTCATCCGTCTGGACCCGCGGGCCTGGCGAGTACTCCGCCCCGCGGAAGCCATCCAGCGCGCTCCTCGAGGCCACCCGACGGGTGATCCTCACGCCCTCTCGGAGCGCCCGACGATCTCCCTCCGCCGCCAGGTAGTTGGCGCGGATCGCCGGAGTGTCGAAGGGATCGCGCGAACGGAGCCGCACCTCGCCGCGGCTCTCGGGACGCAGATGGCAGACGTACAGGGTGAAACCATCCTTGTCCACGCTCACCTTGCCGTGGTCTCGCATGATGGAGAGCACCACGTGCAACTGCAGGTCCGGCCGATCGAGTTCGGGCCGTGACTTCAGGAAGGCGCCAGACTCCAGGAAGTTGTGACGCCCGAAGCCTTGCTTTCGCAGCAGGTAGTTCAACGCCAGGAGGTATTTGCGGAGGCCTCTTCGGACCGAGTAACCGGTGATCGGCTGGGGGCACTCGTAGGCCACCATGACGTTGAAGTGGTCCTGCAGGTTCCTGCCCACCCCCTTCAGGGAATGCACCACCGGCACCCCGACCTCCTGAAGCTGCAAGGGATCGCCAATGCCCGAGAGTTGCAGGATCTGAGGCGTCTGCACCGCGCCCGCGCAGACAATCACCTCGCGTGAGGCCCGCACCTGCCGCAGCTCGCGCCGCGTGCCCTGGGCATATTCCACGCCGACGGCCCGTCCCTGCTCGATCAGGATGCGCGTCACATGGACTTCCGTCCGAGCATCCAGGTTGCGCCGCACGCCCAGGAGAGGCTTGAGGTACGCCGCTGCCGCGCTCCAGCGCTCGCCGTCCTTGATGTTGAGATGGTAGGGGCCCCAGCCTTCCTGTCGCACGCCATTGAAGTCGTCCGTGACGGGGAAGCCCTCCTCACGCCCCGCCTCGATGACCGCGCGGAAGAGCGGATTGGCCGAGCGCGCGGGGGCCACGTGCAGGGGGCCTGTGCTCCCATGGTAGGCATTGCCCCCAGATTCGAACGTCTCGGCTCGCTTGAAGTACGGCAGTACCTCCGCGTAGGACCAGCCCTCCAGGCCCTGCTGCCGCCACGCGTCGTAGTCACGGGCGTGACCCCGGATGTAGACCATGGCGTTGATCGCGGAAGAGCCGCCCCAGCCCCTGCCCCGAGGCCACCACAATCGGCGTCCCTCCAAGTGCGGCTCGGGCTCCGTCCAGAAACCCCAGTTGCAGGGCCCCTGCACGCTGAACAGGTCGCTCGCGGTCGCGGGCATGCGCACCAACATGCTGTCCGCCTTGCCGCCGGCCTCGAGCAGCAACACGCGCACGTTTGCATCTTCCGTGAGGCGGTGGGCCAGAACACACCCCGCTGAACCCGCGCCGATGATGACATAGTCGTACTGGGTCATGGGCGGGCTCGCGATGGAAGGTGGAGCTTCAGGACGTACAGCATGTCCCGCTCGCTTCGCCCACGGCCCACGATGAGCCCATCGCGCAGCAGGACGCTGGCCTCCATGGCGTCCTGGAAGTGGACCAGGGGCTCGGGCTCCTCCCTCCGGTAGAGCGCGAACGGCCCATCCCCCAGGGCCTCCCAGAACCGCTGGCCCACGGCCTCCCGAGGCGTCACGCTGGCCTGGATCTCCCGCAGCGGCGCCCCCGTGGCGAGCTCGAAGAAGCGCGCGCACTGATCATTGGCCATGGTGACCACCACGCCCTCGCCCAGCGCCACGGAGAAGGCCAGGGCAGGATGGGGCAGCTCACGCACGAGCGCTCCCGTCCGCGCGTCGAAGATGCGCACGACTTCATCCCGGCAGCAGGCCGCCACCCGTGCGCCATCCGCGGACAGGCCCACGCCGATGACGGGCGCTTCCGCCGCCTGGATGACCCGCCGCGTGCCCGTCGGCACCTCGAAGAGCTCGAGCTCCCCCGAGCCCCGGCCCACGGCGATCCACGGGGCGTGGGCCGCCGCCGCATAGGCGGGCGCGGGCTTCACCAAGGCCTCGGTATCCACCACCGCCGTGCCGCCCTTCACCTCGTGCAGCAACAGGCGCGAGCCCTTGGGGGAGCCGGACACCACGCACGTACCATCGGGGGTGAAGTCCACCAGCGTGACGGGGCCCTCATGGCCGCCCAGCGAGTGCAGCAGCGCGCCGTCCGCCACGCGCCACACCCGGACCTTCCCCGGCTCCACCACGCCCGCCAGGAGCTGGCCATCGGGAGAGAAGGCCATGGGCCGCTCCTCGAGGAACAGCGCCCTCTCCCCTTGCTCTCCCCCAGGGTTGACGGACAGCGCCCGCACCGGCGTGAGGCTCTTCACGTCGAGCAGCCGGATCCCCAGGCGCGAGGACTCCTCCTCCATGAGGGAGACGGGGTAGGCCAGCAAGGTGTCATGGGGGCTGGTCTTCCACGCCTGCCCGTACGCCTCCTCGTAGTCAGGAGCGAAAGAGCGGATGTGGCCCCGCGCATCCACGGCGAGCGTCGCATCCATCCTCCGCACGATCGCCACCTCGCCCTCGGGCCGCCCCCACAGGTTCTGCACGCGCTCCTTCTCGGTCAACAGGGTGGGCGCGGGCTCCGAGTCCATCTCGCTCACGCGCACCTTGCCGTCGACCGCCGTGAGGGCGAAGCGCTGGCCCGCCGGATGGAAGGCCACACCGCGCTCGTGCCCGTCGGACTCATAGGGGCGGGTGCGCAGCACGTCTCCGCTCCGTGCGTCCAGCACCTCCAGCCGGTTGTAGGTCAGCACCCCCAGCCGCGCCGTGCCGAGCCACGCCACGTGCGAGTAGGGGTCCTTGCCCCCCGCCTTGCGCACCTGCGTCCAGCCCTCCGTCTCCACCAGGGCGATGCCCTCGCTCGCGGTCAGCGCGAGCCACTCCCCGTCCGAGCTGAACTCCAAGTCCTGCACGAGCGTCCCCGCCTGGATGCAGGCCACCTGGGTCCCCGTCGCCACGTCCCAGATGCGCGCCGTCTCGTCCGACGAGCCCGTGGCCAGCCAACGGCCCGAGGGGTGGAAAGCCACGCACAGCGCGGACTGCTCATGCCCCTCCAGCGTCCGCACCTCCTCGCCCGAGGCCACGTCGAACAGCCGCACCCTCCACCCGAGGTTCGCCGCGGCGAGCAGCCGGCCATCCGGGCTGAAAGCCACCGACGTCACCCGCCCCTCCTGCCCCGTCATCTCATGCAGCAGCTCGCCCGTCTCCGCGTCCCAGAGGCGTGCGTCATGATCGCGCGAGCCCGAGGCCAGCCGCGTGCCATCCGCGCTCCACGCCAGGCCCAGCACCTCGCCCTCGTGCCCCTCAAGCACGTGGATGCACTGGCCCGTGGCCACGTCCCAGATGCGCACGTTCTGCCCATCGTCCCACGAGCCCGTGGCCAGCCGTGTCCCCGTGGGGTTGTAGGCGGCGCACAGCACGTGCGCGCCGTGGGGCAGGACCTGGTCCTCGCTCTCCAGCTCTCCGGGCAGCGGCAACAGGGACTCCAGCCAGGGCGCACCTCCGCGCGCCTCGTGCTGGCGCCGCCACTGCTGGGCGAGCGCGTACAGGTGCGCCTCGGGATGACTCCATGGGCCCTTGCCTTCAGGGGTGAAGTGCGCGGCGGTGTCGGGCGCATCGAACCAGCGCAGGCGGTTGTAGAGGCTCTGGAAGAGCGCCTCGGGGTGCTCACGCAGGAAGCCTGAATCGAGCGCGACCGCGCTCCGGAGGATCCGCAGCGTCCTCGGCCCGACCGTGAGGCTGTCCTCCTTGCGCACCCGGGCGTCCGCGGGAAGGCGCGAGAGCGCCGCGTCCAGGGCGGCCAGGAGCGCCTCCACGCCCTCGGCCTTCACGAGCCGCTCGAGAGTGGGGAGTTCGGTGAGCGCGGAGAGTTCGTCGGTCATGGGAGGCAAGGCTCCTCGGGGGGGCGGCCAGGGGAAAGCGCGTCATATCGCGGGCACTCACCTCACGCTGGAAGTGGAGTGCGGATGGGTCCGCACAAAAAACGTCATGCGCGTGTAACCGGCTGAAAAGGGGGTGCGTATCGGCAGGCATCTCCCGTCCCCCCACCGAGGACACCATGACGATCAAGACCGCCAGCCGTGAGCTCCGCACCCTCTCCAAGCCCGCGCCCCAGCTGCAGACCGCCACTCGGATTGTGAAGCCGGCCACCGTGACCGTGAACCCGCAGGTCCGCGCCCGGCTCCAGAGCGATGACTTCCGGCCGGCGTCCACCCGCACCCGCCCGTTGTCGCTCACCGGTGAGTCGCGGGGCCAGGTGACGCCGTTCGCGGGCCCCTCCATCCGGGCCTCGCAGCTCTCCTCCCTGGAGGGCGGCAGCATCCAGGACCGGCTCGCCGTGAATGGCGGGCTCCTGGCGGACGCGCGCCTCAACACGCTGCTGGGCAAGGACGCCAGGTCCCTCCTGCGCGCCGGTGACATCGCCGGCCTGGAGGGCGCCAGTGCCGAGATCGCTCGCCTCACCGGCTCGGAGCAGGAGAGCGCGGAGGAGGCCATCGCCGAGGCGGTGGACACCGGCGACGCGCAGGCGGTGACCGACTGGCTCCGGGAGCACCCAGATGCCGAGGACCGGGCGGAGTTCTACGACCTCCTCTTCTCCCTGCCGCACCTGGCGGGCGAGGTGCTGAACAACGTGGAGAACCTCTCCACCGCGGACCGGCAACTCCTGGCCAACTCGCTGAACGCGGCCTACGAGAGCGGCGCGGTGACCGACGAGGAGCTGGCGGAGGGGGTGGTGGGCGGCGGCTACGGCGCTTCGTTCGGCGAGACCCACGAGGGCCTGGCGGACATCGTGGCCCGTACCGGGAACCCTGACCTGATCGGCACCTATGCCACGCGCGAGCTGGAGCTGGCCCGGGCCCATGGCGGGCAGGATCTCCAGCGGGTGCAGGCGGCCGCCGCCGCGCTGAACGGGCTGAGCCCCACCGAGCTGCAGGACTATCTGGCCCAGAACGGGGAGGACGTGAACTTCCTGGTGGACAACATCAACCACGACGGCGGCTTCGGCTACGCCGAGACCAGCACCGCCCTGGGGGACCTGCTGGAGACGGCCGCGCGCATCCAGCCGCCGACCGAGGAGTCGCTGGCGCTGTTCGAGCGGTCCATCCCGCAGCTGGGCGAGAACCCGCACTCCCGCGAGGGCGCGGCCAGGTTCTTCGAGCGGAACATCGAGCAGGTCCTGGCCTCGTACACCGACGACTCCGGCTCGTTGACCCTGGAGGGGCAGGAGAAGCTGGGGCACTTCTTCGGCAACACGCTGTTCTCCGAGCCGTCGTTCCCGGGCCAGGAGCAGCTCCAGGAGGCGCTGCTGGGCAAGCTGGATGCGCTGGCCAGCTCGCTCGAGGCGGAGGCCAACGCCAACCCGCCAAGCATCGAGGCGCAGGAGCGGGCCCGGTTGCTGGGCAGTCTGATTGGCACGGTGGAGGGCGGCTTCCAGTTCGCGGTGGACGAGCTGGAGCAGAAGAACCAGGCCATCGAGGGCTTCACGGACTTCCTCTTCAAGGCCGGCGAGCTGATCCCGGACCTCCCGTTCCCCGGCGGTGGACTGCTCAAGGACGTCGCCCTGGAGCAGCTCCAGGAGTGGGTGACGGACAGCCTCACCGAAGAGGCGGAGGAGGCCGAGGACGCCCTGCCGTTCCACGCCGCCTTCGCGCAGGGGATCGACAACCCGGCGCTGCGGACCGCCTACGACGCCGCCCGCGGCGACGTCTTCCAGAACGTGGTGAAGGAGCTGATCAACTAGCCGCGGTTCCTGAATTCAGATTGTTTGGTCCCGACATGTAAGCCCTGCCCCCTTTCTCGGAGGGAGAGCGCTTGAGAGCGGCGGGTTGCTCTGTGCGGAAGCGGCTCCAATCGAACCCGTGTAGGGGGGAAACCGGCCGCTCTGAAAAACGGCGCTCCCCTCGGTTTCCCTCTGAAAATCGGCCCCTCGAAGCGGCGACCATGGCTGCCGTCCTGGAGCGCGCCACTGGCCCGAGCCGGAACTGTCGGACACGGGCCTCCAGCAGAGAACCGGCGTAGCCTTGACCCGCAGCACCTCTCTTGATTGAAGGACGTGGCCATGCGTCCGCGAACTTGCAGCGCCTCCCTGCTCCTTCTCTCGGCCTGCGCCACGATGGATCCGAGCCCAGGAGAGTTGGAGGACCCGAGTCCTCCGAGTCCGAGATTCGCCAATCTTCAGCGGGCGGCGCAGTACCCGTGGACGGATGATGGGAAATGCGTGGTGCGGGAAGCCTCCAACGAGTGGCCGCTCCTTACAGAGCGGTGCTTTCATGCTCTCGATCGCGACAGGGTCAGGTTTCGGGATGTCACCGGAAGATGCGCTGTCGCCTACGCGGGTGCAGCAGTTCCCGCAGCCGTGGCCCTCTGTGTCTTTGCGGCACCCGAGATCGTTGTCGGTGCAGTGATTGTTATTGGCGCGGTAGTGGTGGCAACCGCGATCCAAGAGGGGATTGATGCTTACCAACGCAACGCATCCCGTAAGCGTGCGAAGCCCAAGACTCAAACGCGACCGACCAAGGAACTGTTAGCGAACCGAGCGCCTAAGCCAAAGGGTCCGAGCACCGAAGACCTCTTCCCCTCACTGCCGACAGACTCCAACCCACGCCACCCTGAGTGCGAGCCCATTCCGATCCCACACGCGGGTAAGGATGACCCACATGACGAGTGCGCCGATAAGTTTCCGCCGAACCGTTATCCCGGGATGGACGTGCTCGTGGGCGGTGTGCGCTTCGATGCGCTGCAAGTCGCCGTGCGCGTGCTGTGGGAGATCAAGACCCATCAGTTTGACACGTACAACGCCTTTATCCAGGACCGGGAGATTGAGAAGGAACTCAAGCAATTGCGCGAGGAGCGCGCTGCTGCGCTGGCCTGTGGATATGACTTCGTTGTTGGCGTGAGCACCCAAGCGCACAGAGACGCGCTGCTCGAAGAAATTCCCACGCTCAATGTCGTCATCACGGGATGCACACGATGACCAAGCGTAGAGCCCTCACCCTCATCGTCTACGCGCCTGCGCTCGTGGGCAAGGACGGCCGCACGCTGGATGTCGTCCATGGGATGGAGAAGGCGCTCCCCGGCTTGCGCCTGGAGTGGCGGCTCTCCGAAGGCGGGCGCCCCATCGCATTGCCCCAGCGAGACGCGTGGCTCGTAGAAAGTATTGAAGACGGAGGATTTCCTCTTATGTGCAACGGGGACGAGAGTTACCCCGTGACGGTTATGGGGTGTGAAAACCCGGCGCTCTCGAGCCCAGGCGGTCAGTCCCAGTTTGAAGTGCATGCAAAACTGCCACTGGGCGAACCTGTGATCGCGGCAGCGGCAGCTGTGCTTGAGGCCGTGGCGGAGGGAGCGCGCTCGTTCTGGGGGCATGCATCGCCGTATGGTTACGGCTCGGAAGTCTCGCAGCAGTTTCGCCGCTCCCCTCATGGACCGGAGCGCTCACCTCGTGGGCTTCCCATGCTCAACCTTCCAGAGAAGCTCCCCGCGCCTGAGATTCCCTGGTTCCTTGGCTGGCTGAACTATTGGTCTGCCGCCGCAGCGCAGGCCCTCGGGTTCCCGGATCCCGCTCGCGACGCCGAGCTGATCACGCGGGCGCGGCGCACGCCATCGGGCGGGTGGGTGGTACAGATCACGGATGCGCCGCTCGATTACGACAACCCCGCCCACTTGGACGCGCTAAAGCGGGCCTACGAACGCTTCCCGGAGATCGGCGGGCGCGTCACTCCGCGCTGAAGAAGGCTTCTGCGCGTCTCCTGTCACAACGGCATCGTCCGCCACTTCTCGAGGCCCGGCGCGAGCGCCTCGGCCAGCATCGGCAGCTGGGGCACGAGCGCGTAGCAGACGACATTGCGCAGCATCCCCACGGCATCCATGACGCGCAGCACGGACGGGTCGAGCGGCCTCACCCCCGCCTTCGCCGCCGCCGCGTCGTAGATGGACGCACCCTCTGGGCCGAGGAACGCGAGATCCCACTCGACCGGCCCGAGCGTCACGTCCTCGAAGTCCGCGTAGCGCACTCCCGAGCGCGTGCGGAGGATGTTGTACGACGGCGCGTCCCCGTGAATCGCCTGGACGCCGACCCCCGGGAAGGCCCGCTCGAAGGCCTCGCGCGAGGAGAGCATGGGCCCGAGGACGGCCCATTCGCCCCGGGCCCGCTCCAGGTCAGCGGGGGCCAAGAGCCCTGGGTGCTCCTCCAGGGAGGCGAGGAACAGGGGCACCGTCGCCACGGGGGAGAGGAAGGGAAGTTCGCCCGGGTAGTCCCGCAGCACCGCGTGCAGGTCGGCCGCGAGCGCCGCCTCCGCCAGGTAGTCCGGCTCCCGGGAGGCATCCACTTCCACGTGCTCCCAGAACGTCATCGAGAAGCCGTCTCGCCGCACGGGCTCGCGCGGGACGAGGGGGCTCGGGCGAACGACTGGGAGTCCTCGCTCCGCCAGCCAGGCCACGGCAGACAGCTCGCGCGCCTGCCGGGCCTCCTGCGCCGCTCCCTCGAACCCCGGGGGCAGCACCAGCGGCACACGGACCACCACCGGCGAGGGAGCGAGGTGCACCACCACGGAGAACACGTCATGCAGCACCTTCGGTGCTGTCACGGAGAGTCCGAGCGCTCGGCCCGCGCCCACCGCCGCATCCACCGCCCGCGCCTTACGCGCCGCGAGCTCCGCCGGAGTCAGGTTCACTGGAGGCATCTCCCCCATCGTGCCCTGCGGGCGTGGCCACGGCCATGAATTTGGCACACCCAACGCATTCACAAAAAAGTTGTCTCCTCCCCGAGTCCTTCATGTTGAGTCGACGATCCCCGCACGTCAGTCTCTTGCCGTATCCGCCTGCTGGGCCGGAAGTTGGCATCCCCCACACAACCTGTTTGTCACCTGAAGAGGAGATACAGCCGATGCATCTTCATCCCGTCTGTCCGAAGAGCGTGTTCGAATCCTTGCCGGGCGCAGCCCAGGGATTGTTGTTTCTGGCGATGGTGAGCGCATTGCCGTTGCTGGGATGCGGCGCGGGAGAGGGCTCCCCCTCTCCCCTCATCCATCGCAACCTTTCACTCGCCTCTGAACCCACCCTCTTCACAGGGGTCAACGCGGGTTCTTCCAACAACTGCGGCGTGAAGACGGACGGGACGCTCGCGTGCTGGGGGGACGACTCCGAAGGTCAGTCCTCGCCGCCGACTGGCGGCTTCACGCAGATCAGCGCGGGCAATTACCATGGCTGTGGGGTGGATACGGCCGGGGCCGTCTCGTGCTGGGGGAACAACGACGGGGGCCGGGCTACGCCGCCCACGGGCAGCTTCACGCAGGTCAGCGCGGGCACTGCCCACACGTGCGGCGTGAAGACGGACGGGACGCTCGCGTGCTGGGGAATCAACTCCTACGGCGAGACCTCACCGCCCGCGGGAACCTTCACGCAGGTCAGCGCGGGCATGCAGTATTCCTGTGGCGTGAAGACGAACGGGACCGTCGCGTGCTGGGGACTCAACTTCGGCCGCCAGGCCTCACCCCCAGCGGGGAGCTTCACCCAGGTCAGTGCAAGCTACGGAAGCACCTGTGGAGTGAAGACGGACGGGACGCTCGCGTGCTGGGGCTTCAAGCATGTGCCAGGTTCACCACCGACGGGAACCTTCACGCAGGTCAGCGTGGGCACGTACCACACCTGTGCCCTGAGGCAGGACGGGACGCTGAGCTGCTGGGGAGCCAACGACCAAGGCCAGGCCACGCCTCCAGCCGGCCTCTTCACGCAGGTCAGCGCGGGCGGGTTCCACACCTGCGGCCTGAGGCAGGACGGAACGGTGGAGTGCTGGGGAAGCAACTTCGCCGGCCAGACCACACCTCCGTAGGCCCCAGGACTCCAGCGCAGCGGTCAGGCCCAGGGCCCGAGCGGCCTGGGTGCTGGACTCATCCTCGGCCAGCACCCAGTCCTCCCGTCCTTCTCATGCGCCGTGGGGCTCAGTTCAGCAGGGATTGGATGGGGAGCGGGATGTACAGGGGCTTGCCATTGCCCAGCTGCCCATCATCGTTGAAGCCCCAGGCCCATCCGGTCCCATCCGAACCCACCATCATCGAGTGCAGCTCGCCAGCGGCCAGCTTCAGGCCTCCGCTCAGCCCACTCACCTGCTTCGGCGTGTAGAGATCGTACGCGTCGCCAGTGCCCCGCTGGCCCCTCTCGTTGGAGCCCCAGGCCCACACGGTGCCGTCCGACTTCACCGCCATCGCATGGGTGGCACCAGCGGCCACGAAGGCCACCCCGCTCAGGTTCGTCGCCTTCACCGGCGTCCGGCTGGTGCTCCCACTCTGGGTGCCGAGGCCCAGCTGGCCGAAGCCGTTGGAGCCCCAGCTCCACACGGTGCCGTCCGACTTCACCGCCATGGAGTGGATGTGGCCCGCGGCCACGAACACCACGTCGCTCAGCCCCTGCACCTGCACCGGCACGGAGCGGTTGGTCGTCGTGCCATCTCCCAGCTGCCCGTAGAACATGTTGTGCCCCCAGGCCCACACGGTGCCGTCGTCGCGCAACGCCAGCGAGTGGTTCTTGCTCGTGGCCACGGCCAGCACCCCGCTCAGCCCCTGCACCTGCACCGGCACGGAACGGCTGACCGAGGTATTGCCATCTCCCAGCTTGCCGTATTCGTTGGAGCCCCAGGCCCACACGCTGCCGTCGTAGCTCAGCGCCAGCGAGTGGGTCTTGCCCGCGGCCACGGCCACCACCCCGCTCAGCCCCTGCACCTGCACCGGCACGGAACGGTTGACCGTGGTGCCATCCCCCAGCTGGCCGTATTCGTTGGAGCCCCAGGCCCACACGCTGCCGTCGTAGCGCAACGCCAGCGAATGGCTTCCCGCGGCGGCCACGGCCGCGATTCCGCTGAGCCCTGGCACCTGCACCAGCGCGGAGCGGTTGAACGTGGTGCCATCCCCCAGCTGGCCGGAGGCATTGGAGCCCCAAGCCCACACGGTGCCGTCGGAGCGTAACGCCAGCGAGTGGTCCAGGCCGCCCGCCATGGCCACGGCCCCGCTGAGCCCCAGCACCTGGCGCGAAGAGGAAGAGGCGCTCCCCTTGCCCAGCTGGCCGTATTCGTTGGAGCCCCAGGCCCACACGGTGCCATCGAAACGCCTCACCAGCGAATGGTCATGACCGGCGGCCACCGCCACGGCTCCGCTCACCGCTCCTTGGATCTGGGTTGGCACGGGGTGAGGCAGGGAGTCCCTGCTGCCCGTCGCCAGCTCGCCGGAGAAGTTGGAACCCCAACCCCAGACGGTGCCTCCCGAGCGCACCGCCAGCGCGTAGCCCGAGCCCGCGGACACGGCCGTCGCTCCGCTAAGCCCCTGCACCTGCACCGGTACGAGACGCTCGGTCGTCGTGCCGTCGCCCAGCTGACCGTAGGAGTTGGCACCCCAACCCCAGACGGTGCCTCCCGAGCGCAGTGCCAGCGAGAAGCTGCCCGCGGAGATCGCCACGATGCTGGTGAGCCCCTGCACCTGCACCGGCAAGGTCCGGTCTGTCGTGGTGCCATCTCCCAACCTGCCGCCGTAATTGGAACCCCAGGCCCAGACCGTGCCATCCGAGCGCAACGCCAGCGAGTAGTCCGAGCCCGCGGCCACGGCCAACACACCGCTCAACCCCAGCACCTGGACCGGCGTGGTGCGCTCCAACAAGGTGCCATCTCCCAGGGCTCCGTCATCGTTCTCGCCCCAAGCCCAGACAGTCCCCGTGGAGCTCACCGCCAGCGAGTGGCTCGCTCCCGCGGCCACGGCCACGATGCTGCTCAAGCCCTCCACCTTCACCGGTGTGGTGCGATCGGACCAGTAGCCCGTTCCCAGCTGCCCCTCGAAGCCTCGGCCCCAGGCCCACACGGTACCGTCCGAGCGCAACGCCAGCGTGTGGTAGTCGCCGGCGTCCACGGCCACCACGCCACTCAGCCCTGTCACCTGCACCGCTGTGGCGCCACCGGGCGTCGTGTCGTTTCCCAGTTGGCCATATTTGTCGGAGCCCACGGCCCAGACCGTGCCATCCGGGCGGACGGACACCGAGTGATCCCAGCCCGCGCTCACCAGCAAGCGCGACTGCACGTGCTGCTGGACAGCCCCTAATACCTCTTGCTCTGCCGGGGGGCCTTCAGCGGGCAGGCCACAGCCGCTCACCAGCCACAGGCCCAGCCCCAGGCTCAACACGTGTCTCATCCAAGAACTCGCACCGCTTTGCATCGGAAGACTCCTGATCATGAGGGGTCGAAGGGTGATGCGCCGGCTCCGGGGCTTGTCAGCCAACCCCGCCCGGACGGCGCCCCCAGACGCTCGGAATTTGCGTAAATTCAAACCCATCTGGAAAAACCAGAAATAATGCGGGTGCGTGGTGAGCGTTGCACGGACGGAACTCCGGCCATTTCTGCTCATTCGAGCGCAGGAACAGACCAGAGAGCGCAGGTCCATACCGTGTTTTCGCTCCCGGTCTCGGGCCCAATGATGTCGCCGATTCGTTCGCCCCCTCTCGCCCGGTCGCGCTGTCCGCGCCGCGCCCCGTCTCACCCCTCACCCGGAGTCTCCACACCATGAGCTCGCCCCCTGCCTCCCCCCACCGCGGCCTCGATGCGCTGCTGACACCCCAGAACACCGTGCTGGTGCTCATCGACCATCAGCCCTTCCAGTTCGCCAACCTGCACAGCCACGAGCCGACGATGGTGCTGAACAACGTGATTGGGCTGGCCAAGGGCGCCAAGGCCTTCAACGTGCCGACCATCCTCACCACGGTCCTCGAGGAGCGCGGCGGCTACCTCGTGAAGGGCCTGCAGGACGTCTTCCCCGAGCAGAAGCCCATCGACCGCACTTTCATCAACACCTGGGAGGACAGCCGCGTCGTGGACGCGGTGAAGAAGACCGGGCGGAAGAAGCTGCTGCTCGCCGCGCTGTGGACGGAGATCTGCCTGGCCATGCCCGCCATTCAGGCCGCGGGTGAAGGCTTCGAGGTCTACGTGGTCACGGACGCCTCGGGCGGCGTCAGCGCCGAGGCGCACGACATGGCGGTGCGGCGCATGCAGATGGCGGGCGTGACGCCCATCACCTGGATGGCGGTCATCTCCGAGTGGCAGCGCGACTGGGCCCGCGAGGCCAGTGTCGCGGCGCTCGCCAGCATCATCGGCGACCATGGCGGCGGCAGCTCCGTGGCCTACGCCTGGGAGATGCAACTGCTGGCGGCGGGGCGGGCCAACCAGGGCAGGTGAGCAAGCTGTCTTCCCCTGTTCGGGGATAGCGCTCCTCCGTTCTATTGATATCGTCCTCCTGAGTTCCATTTCCTTCAGGGAGATTCAGGAGGGCGATGTCCGTGGAGACACGCGCGGAGCGACTGAGCCCGCTCAGGCTTGGGTGAACGCCTGGAGCAGGCGTTGAGCTCGGACGCCCTGACCGCGCCGCGCCTGCGCTTCGCCGACGACCGTCTCTGGACACTGATGCGCCTGCTGGCCGGAGCGGTGGAGACCCAGGACCCCTCCACCCAGCTCTACGGTGACGGGCTGACGACCGCCATCTTCGCCTTGGTGGGTTCTCGTCGTGAAGAAAGCCCCGCGGCTCGCAAGGGGCTGGCGCCTTGGCAGCTGCGGTGAGTCATCGACTTCCTGGAGTCGCGCCTGCCCGAGCGGGTCGAGTTGTCGAGGTTGGCCGCGCTGGTGGGCCTGTCTCAAGCGCACTTCAGCCGGGCCTTCAAGGCTTCCACTGGCGTAGCTCCGTATCAATGGCAACTGCAGGCCCGGCTCAAGCGTGCGCAGGAGATGCTGGTGACGACGTCCGCCTCGCTGGAGCAGGTCGCCGAGGAGACAGGCTTCGCCGACGCGGTGCATTTCGGCAAGGCCTTCCGACGGGCGCATGGCACAACGCCCGCGGTGTGGCGGCGGGACCGGAAGCACTAGCACGCCTCCACGCGTCGTCGAACCCGAGCCATGTGACTTCATCCCAAGCCGCTCTCGACAGCGTCCCTGTCACGCCTATGCGTCTAGCGTGGCACGATGGCGTCGATGTCGATGTACGTGTCGATCGAGGCCGGGTGCTTCGTGCCGTTGGCGGAGATGTAGATGGTGGTCCGCTGCGTCCACGGCACGCTGATGCGCACGCTCTTGCCGTACTCGATCGTCGGGCTGTATTGGTCGACCGAGCCCAGCTGCCGCCACTCACCCGTGACGTTGTTGACCGCGACGATGGTGGCGTGCCCGCGGTTGTAGGCGGCGGAGTAGAAGTAGTCGAAGGCGGTCCGGCACTCCAACGAGAAGGACACGGCCTTGTCCATTCCGTACCAGTGGTTGGGCACATCCTTCGTCCAGCTCAGCGTGCCGTACAGCGCGTTGGGGAATGAAGAGGAGTGAGTCCACGCGCCGGTGTAGGTGAAGTCCACGTCCGGGCTGTAGCCGGTGTTGTCCTGGATGGTGCCGGCCGGAGTGCAAGCCGCCTCGGCCGTGGCGCCCATTCCCAGCGTGCCAAGTGCGAGCGCCGCCATCAGCGACTTGACCAGCACCTGACCCGTCTTCACGCTGCGAGAGCTCATCGTGCGTCCCTTCTACTTGAGGAGTGTGTGAGTATGGTTTTTCGAGTCTAGTTGGCAATAACCGCCAAACAGGACAAACTCGATATACACTCTCAGTGATGGAGATGCAACACTCCCAGTCACGACACTCTCGTCCCAAAGGCGTTCAGGGTCACCGTCGCGCTGCCGTTTCCGCGGGAAGACACCTGGCCGCTTCAGGGCCGGGGAGCTGAGAGCAGCAGCTCCCCGAAAAGGGCCAAGTGGCGGCCGGTGCTCCGGAACTGCTGGTCGATGTTCAGCACCGGGTCGTCATTGATGACGTTGTTGAGGGGCGCATTGGTGATGATGTGATCAATGCCGTCATCGTGGGTCAGCACCTGATAGTCGCGATCCAGCTCCTGCATCTCCTCGGTGACATCCTGGACGTTGAAGTCTCCCACGACGACCCAGTCCTCCCGGCGGCCAATGCGTGGAGGCTCCAGCTCGTTCTCGATCTCCTGTTGCAGCTGCGCCACGTGGCCGCGGGCGTGGGTGCCCGCTTCGTTGTGCCACGACAGCAAGCGCAACACGGAGTCCCCCTGGTTGTTGGGGTGATGCACGTTGAACACCGTCCCCACGGGAGGGCGCGCCTGCAGCAGCGCTCCCTCATGGAAGGCCTCGGGGTGATGAAAGGTCAGGCCGCCGTCGATGGGGTCGAAGGGGGGCTGCTGGGGCTCGACCACCGCGGGATTGTAGATGACCACGTAGGCGTTCTGGCGCTCCGCCGTGGGCCGGCGCGGGTTGTTGAAGTCGATGGGAGGGTATTCGTTCCGGATGGCCAACAGCTCGTATCCCGCGCCCGTGACGGCGGCGGACAGTTGCTGGAGACGCGCTGGATCATTGAAGAGGCTGCGAGGCACCTCCTGCAAAGCCATGATGTCGATACGATGGGCATGGCCAAACTGGATCAACCGGATAGCGTGCTCACCTGGCTGGATCCGGCGTTGCTGATGCAGCTCGATTCCACGAAACTCGCCGCAAACGAGAAGGGAGCGACATGGCCACCGCCAAGGACATCAAGACCCAGCCGACAGCCGTCAGCGTCAAGGACTTCGTCGCCGCCGTCGAAAACGACACGCGTCGCAAGGACGCCGAACAGCTCCTCAAACTCTTCGCCAAGATCACCGGCTGGAAGCCGAAGATGTGGGGCCCGACCATCATCGGCTACGGCACGTATCACTACACGTACGACACCGGCCGCGAGGGCGACGCGTGCGTCGTCGGCTTCTCCCCACGCAAGGCCAGCCTCTCCGTCTATTGGGGCGGCTGCGAGGGCGACGAGCCCAAGGCGCTCTTCGCCAAGCTCGGCAAGCACAAGATGGGCGCCGGCGGCTGCCTCTACATCAACAAGCTCGCCGACGTGGACATGGCCGTCCTCGAGAAGATCGTCTCCGGTGGCCTCGCTCACATGAAGAAGAAATGGCCGGTGAAGGGCTCCTAGCCCATCACTCCCGCTTTCACCCACGTCGCGGGCGGCAGGAGACCCGGGAGGGAGAACGCTTCCGCGGCCCTATTTGGGGGCGAGCCAGCCGGTCAAGAAGCTGGAGACCGTGGCGATCCCGCCGCCCACAAGGCTGGCCCCGGGGATGGGGAGCGCCGCGACGACGGACCCCGCGGCGGTGATGCTGTCGCCCCATTTCTTCCCGATGCTGGTGTTGGGATCGGACCAACTCCTGACGGCCTGCGCGGTATCGAGCGCGGCGATGGCCACGTTCGCTCCCGGCACGAAGCGTCCCGCGGTCCTGGCGACGCTGGGTACCACCCGCTGGCCGAAGTCCGCGACGACCTGAGCGCCCGTTGCCACGAGGTTCGCAGCGTGCTGCGCGACCTGGCCGCCGCTGTGCAGCGCGCCAGCGACGTCGCCATTCCTCAGACTGTTGAAGGTCTCGCCCACCTGGCGAGGCGCATTCGCGATCGCGTTGCCCGCCGCGAACAAGAACCCCCCGGCGTTCAACCCCGCCCCCGCCCTCTCCAGGCCCTGTCTGGCCGTGTCTGGAGTCCTCGGCGTTTCGGGAGCGGGGCCCAACCGGTTCGCTATCTGCGGCTTGCCGCCGACGTTCTGGACGCCCGGGCCGTGGAATTCGACCCGCCGGGCGACATCCATCTCCTTCTTGGTCGTGGTGGGGGAGCCGTCGGGGCCATGCAGGCGCAGTCCGTTCTCCGGAACAAAGACGTGAACGACCCTGCCTCTGTAACGGTCCAGGTTTCCTTGCGTGGAATAGTTCCTCGAATGCACGTCGAGATCAGTGTGGATTCGCCCATACCTCTGCTCCAGGCCTGCCCGGACCGCCTCGAACTGGGCTCGCTGAGGGCCGCGGGCAACCTCCTGATTCGTGGACAGGACGTGATTGGGGAGCCTGCTGAGATTGGGCGCACGCCCCATCTTGGCCGTCGTGTTACCCCAGGCCTGCGTGCCTTGCGTGAAGGCATCACCGACGTTCCTGACCGGTGAGACGGTCGGAGCGTCCTCTCGCCGTGGCGCTGGGCCGGAGATGGCCTTGGCCTTCGCCGCTTGGGGGCCACCCGTGAGCGCTTTGCCGGCGGTACCGGTGACGGCGGCTCCGAGCCGGGCCACGGCGCCCTTCACCTTCGCCTTGAAGGGGGACTCCGCCCTCGCCGTGCCCTGCGGCGCCTGGAGATTGGCCGCCTTCGCCTTCGGCGCGGGCCCTCTCACGAAGGTGCTGCGCCCCGAGAACCCTTTGAGCTTCACCAGGCCAGCCTTCACGCCCACCGTCTTCTTCGGTGTGACCGGCGGGGGCGGAGGCGGGGGCGGGGGTGGGGGTGGAGGGGGAAGCGGCTTGGGCGGAGGGGGCCTCGGGGGGAGGGGGCGACCAGTCTTGAGGGCCAAGGGGTGTACCTCAATATGCGTGGGTACCTCCCGGTATACACCATGTACCTACAGGTTACATCCGTTAATTCGATGTATCCGTCGATTTCGGTGAAAGAGCCTTAGCACGAGGCCTGCGCGCTGGCGGCCCAGCCGGAATGAGCTGGAGTCGTGGCGGAGCCCGTCGCCGTCGGGCCATGGTCGCATCGGACTACGCGGTTTCGGAACTTGACAGTTCCGAAACCAAGCAGTACCGAATATTCCATGCGCTACGAAGTCCTCGGAAACAGCGGGCTGTGGATGTTCGCGTTCGCAGCCGCTGCTCGCACGACGTTGCCGCACACCGGTCGTCTCCCACCGAGTGACACCCAGGCACGTTGATGAGCGCCGAGACGCAACACCCTGATGAGGCCGCGCCCGCGCAGCCTGGCCGCAAGCGCGATCCTTCGCTCGACGCGAAGATCCTCGACGCCGCGCTCGACGTGCTCGCGGACGTGGGAGCGGTTGGCTTGACGATGGACCTCGTCGCCGCGCGCGCGGGAGCCGGCAAGGCGACCATCTACCGCCGGTGGACCTCGAAGTCAGAGCTGATCATCGAAGCCGTCGCGCAGATGAAGCGCAACCAGATCGATCTCAAGCACCTCCCTGACACGGGCACCCTTCGCGGTGACCTGCTCGGCTTGTTCAAGCCGCAGTCGAACGAAGAGCGCGACCGGCGGCTGAAGATCATGACCGCGCTTGCCACGCTGCTCTCGCAGGATGAAGCGCTCGCCGATGCCGCGAACGGCGCGGTGGTCGAGCCGTGGGCGGCAGCCCATCGCGCGCTGATGGAGCGAGCCATCACTCGCGGAGAAATCTCCGCGTCCGCCGACATCGTCACGCTGTCGCAGGTCATTCCGTCGATGGCCGCATACCGCAGCCTGGTCCAACGCAAGTCGTTCGACCTGGCGTTCCTCGTCTCGATGGTGGACGGCGTCGTCTTGCCAGCCCTCGGCCTTGTTCCCGGGCACTCCGGCCGCATCGAATCCTCGTCGCCTCGACGAGCCGGGCGTCGAACACGCTCGAAACCCCGAACCGCAAAGAGAGAGTCATGAGCATCGCAGTCACCCACCACCTCAACTTCCGAGGCGAAGCCCGCGCGGCCCTCGAGTTCTACAAGTCCGTCTTCGGCGGCGACATCGCCATCGTCACGTACAAGGACGCTCACAACGTCCAGGTCCCGGCGGAGGCCGATCAGGTGATGTGGGGCCAGGTCGCCGCCAGGAACGGCTTCCGCGTGATGGCGTACGACGTGCCGTCGCGGCAGCCGTGGGAGCCCGGCAAGAACGCGTTCTTCGTCTCGGTGCGTGGCGACTCGGCCGACGAAATCACCGGGCTTTGGGAGAAACTCGCGTTGGGCGCGACGGTCGTCGTGCCCCTCGCGAAGTCGGGGTGGTCACCGCTCTACGGGATGCTCAAGGACCGCTTCGGCATCACTTGGGTCCTCGACGTCGCGGTCGAGGCCAAGGCAGGGTGAGCGCATCCTCGAGGCAGTCGGCACGCCTCTACTTCAGCTCGACCCCGACGATGCCCGTGTAGCTCTGGGTCATCTTCGCTTCCTCGGAGTCGACCGTGAAGTTGAGCTCCGTCCACTCCTTGCCATCCGGCGAGGTCCAGTAGGTATTGGCCCCCTGCCCCACCATCCACCACTTGCCACCGATCCAGGCAATGTCTTGCGGAGTGGCGCGGGTGTACTTCGTCAACTGGGTCCACTTCTCTCCGTCCGGGGAGCTGAGGAAGTTGCCGTACGTCGACGCGGTGATGAAGCCCTGCGGCCCCACGCCCAGCGCCCACTTGCCGCCCTCCCACGGCGACGTACCAGCCGTTCCCGTACGCGACGGAGTGGAGCTCATGGAGCCGGGCCGCCTTCGGGAGCTCCACCTGCTTCCAGTTCTCGCCGTCCGGTGACGTGAGGATTCCGGCCCTGCCGACGGCCACGAACAGCTTCGTCTCGGGCACGTAGATGACGTTCTCGACGCTGGCGCCTTCCTTGTCCTTGTACCAGACCTCCTTGAACGTCTTGCCCCCGTCCCGCGAGAGGCCGATGGCACCCCGGAGGTTGGTGATCCCGGATGTGGAGCCCCTGGGAACAGCGTATGCGGAGGACCGGACTTTCCGTGCTCGTGCCTGGCGGAATTTCCTGAGGCGTGCTGGCTAGCTCTGGCGCAGATCTTCCAAGAGGCGGGTGGCCTGGGCGTGGAGGGGATGCTGCGGCGCCAGGCCATCCACCACCTGTTGCGCCAGGGCAAGCGCCTCGGCCATGCGCTGCGCCTTGACGTATGCCAGGACCAGGTTGAGCGAGGTCTCGGGCATCGTGGGCTCGAGCCGCCGCGCCGTCTCCAGCAACTCGATGGCGCGCGGCATATGCCGGTGGCCCTCCTTCAACAAACACACGCCCAGGCGCGTGTAGGGCTCCCAGTGCTCCGGCGCGAACGCGATCGCTTCCTCATAGGCATGGATGACGCCGGGCATGTCCGGAGGCTGGAGCATCTCGCAAGCTTCGGCCTCCAGGAGCTTGAGTGGCAGGGAGCGCGTCCCCTGCGCCCAGCCCTCCCTCAGGTGCTTCAAGGCTTCACGGCCGCGCTTGCGCTCCAGCAGCCTCGCGGCTCGATGGAACAGTGCCGCCTCCGGCGCCTCGGCGCCCTCCACGGTGGGCTCCTGGCCCGCCGTCAGCGCCTCCAGCAGGAGCTGGGCTTGGGGGACCTGCTTCAAGCCTGCTTCCAGGATGTGCTGGGCCGACCGCATCTTGCCGTGCTGCCTGAGCAGCTGGGCCAGCGCCCAGTAACCGCGTACATCCCGCGGCTCCAGGCGCAGACTTTGAACGAGCTCATGCACCGCGGCCCGAGAGCGATTCTCCATCGCCAGCGTCATCCCCAGCTCGAAGCGGAAGCCGGACTGCTGGGGCTTGAGCGCCACGGCATGCTCGTGCGCCTCGCGGGCCGCGAGGATGTCTCCCTGGGCCAACAGCGCGACCCCCAGCCCATGCCAGGCCTCGGCGGGAGGCGAAGGCTGGTGGATGAGCACCTGGTAGAACTCGCGCGCCCGGGTGAAGTCCTTGCGCTGAATCGCCGCGGCCGCGCGCAGCAGGGTCATTTCCACCTGCGCCCTCTCGGACTTCACGCGCGACAACAACTGCTCAGCCTGCTCGGCCCTGCCATCCAACAGGGCCACCTTGGCCAGGGCGAGCAGGGCCTCCTCATCGTCCGGATGCTGGGCGAGGTGGCGCGCGGCTGCCTCCCGTACCTCCTGAAGGCGCCCCTCCTCCAGCAGCTGCCTCAAGGAGTGCGTCATGTCGCCCATTTATTCTGCTTTTACTTGTTTTTCAAGGGGATTCATGGTGCAGTCGTTCAGCTGCGGGAGCCCTCAAATCCGTTTTGCCCCCGGTACCGTATCTGTGTGGACTGTTCGCACTTCTCGAGGAGAGAGCTCATGGCTCCGATCGGATTTCCCGGAAACCGCCCCATCCGTTTTCCTGCGAGCCTCCCGCTCCGAGGACTCCCCCGTCTCACACCGGCGAGCGCCCCCAGCACTCGCGAGCCCGCCAACGCTCACGTGTCCGACTACTCCCAGACGGACAGGCTGCGCGGGCAGATCGACAGGCAGGCCCAGGAGAACCCCAGCTTCTACGGCAGGCTCGTGCGCGGGGTGAACTCCGCGCTGCAGCAGGGGGGATTCGGTATCTCCCCCGCCTCCCACCGGAGCGTCATGGAGAACCTGCAGGGCGTGAGTCAGGGCACCATGCGCCAGTCCACCGCCCACTTCCGGGAGGCTTCGACCTTCGCCCGCGACTCCATCGCCAGCTACTCCCAGGGCAGGATCATCCAAGGAGAAATGGAGCGCTTCGGCGTGATGCTCAACCTCATCGGGGGCGTGGGGATGACGGCGTGGGAGCGGATGACCGGGCAGTGAAAGCCCCGTGCGACGGTTGCGAGAGTGATCGCGTGAACCGGCGGTTCGACGTCAGGACTTTCAAGCAGACAGACACGGTCAGCAGGCACCGTGAGTGCCGCGAGCTGAGCCCACTCGCCGGCCACAGCAAGCCCAAGGCCAGCTACTTCAGGCCCTTGGAGACCCACGAGGCAGCCGAGGACCCAATCGCGCCGCTCCTATTCGGCACGCTCGAATCTCACCTGCAAGGGACCGGGCTTCCTCAAGGCCTCGACACCGTTGTCGAGCGTTCCGAGCGTGATGAGCCCGCTCGCAGGGTCGGAATCCTTGTGGAACAGGGCGAGGTTCCCCCAGGGGGCGTAGTAGGTAATGGCCCCGGCCTTGCCGCCAGAGCTCGCGGGCGCGCCCTTCGTGGACAGCTTGCGCGGCAGGTAGCTGATCTTCTCGGTCGCCGCGTAGTCCGTGAGCGTGAGAGTCAGGGGTAGCAGGGCCGCGAAGTCGCGGGCGGTAGCGTTGTCGTGCAGCGTTGCCGTCAGGACCGTTTCACCGAGGATCAGTCGAATCTTCATGGGATTGGCCCTCTCGGGGGTTTTCTGCTGCGCATGGGCGGGGAGCGCCACCAACGCGAGTGCGAGGAGGAAGGAGGCCCCGGAGTGCGCCCGGGCCTTTAGAGGGGGTGTCATGGCGTCGTCCCCTTCCCCGGCTCTGCGCCGTACTGCGCGTCGCTCACCTTCTCCATCCACTGGACGACCTTGCCGTCCTGCGCCTCCTGGAGGGCCAGGTGCGTCATGGCGGTGGTGGGAGAGGCGCCGTGCCAGTGCTTCTGGCCGGGTGGAATCTGTACGACGTCGCCTGGGCGAATCTCCTCCACCGCCCCGCCCCACAGCTGAACGCGGCCCACGCCCGCCGTCACCACGAGCGTCTGGCCCAGCGGGTGGGTGTGCCATGCGGTGCGCGCGCCCGGCTCGAAGGTGACGCTGGCGCCCGAGGTGCGCGCAGGGGGCGTGGCCGAGAAGAGCGGGTCGACGCGCACCGTGCCGGTAAACCACTCAGCGGGCCCCTTCGTGGAGGCCTGCGTCCCGGCGCGAGTGATGCGCGGCGCGGGGGCGCTACCGCGCGCGGTGGTGGCAACCGGGCCCGGCTGTGTGAGCGCCACGCCGAGAACCGGGAACCCGACGAGCGTAACGATGAGCCACTTCATGTTCATGTCCGTCCTCCTGAGTTTCGCAAGCTGCACGTGCATCCGCGCCTCATCGCGCTGCATCCATCAGAAGCCTCCGATGGCGACGCCGAGCAGGGCACGTCCGATCATGAGCACGGTGAAGTTCGGCGCCAGAGCGACGACGAGGCCCGAGGCCAGCATCAACGGCTCCCCATGACGCGGAGCGAGGGGCCGCCGCCTCGGACGCTCCGGCGAGTTGGATGGTCATGGCCTTCGAGGTAACCCCCGGCTCCGCCGGGGACTACGGGCTGAATGCGCATGAGCCGTTAAGCCTGGGTTGACAGTCGGTGCGCCAGCTCGAGGCTAAACTGGGCGTGGTGCTGCTCAACCGCACCTCGCGCAGCGTGGCCGTGACGGACGCAGAGCGGCGGTTGGTGGAGGAGGCCGGTCCAGGCCTGGCCAAGGGGACATTCTCGACGTTCGTGTCTATCTGGGAGCTCGAGCGAGGGCACAAGAACTGACGCGTGCCCGTGCGCGGCGGCATCGCCACGAACGACCACATGACCAGCGTGGCGCTCGCGGCCGAAGGACAGGGGCTGGCGTATGCCCTGGAGCCAGCGGTGGCACCGCCGAGGGCCCCATGGTTCCGAGGCACGGTGAGCGGCGGTGCTCGGACCTGAGCAACCCGGCACTAGAATGGACGTTGACGTCGACGTCGATTCACTCCCACCCGAGCGCCCCATGCCGCCCACCGACTTCCAGCCCGCCGATCCCGCATACGCCGAGCGGGTGCGCGAAAGCTTCGCCCGCCAGGCCGCGATGGGCACCATCGGCGCGGAGCTCGTGCGCGTGGAGGCCGGCGAGGTGGAGGTGCAACTGGCCTGGGCTGCGCATCTCACCCAGCAGCATGGGTTCCTGCATGGAGGCATCCTCGGGGCCGCGCTCGATTCGGCCTGCGGCTACGCCGCCTCCACGCTGATGCCGGCCGACGTGGGCGTGCTCAGCATCGAATACAAGATCAACTTCGTCGCGCCAGCCCGGGGCCAGCGCTTCCGCCTGGTCGGCACGGTGGTCAAGCCGGGCCGCACCATCAGCGTAGTCGAAGGCCGGGCCTACGCCGTCGAGGGCGACCGCGAGAAGCTGGTCGCCACCATGAGCGCCACGATGATGACGGTCGCTGGCCGCGACGACGTCAAGTCCTAGGTTCGCCGCGCGCGACGAACCTCGACCGCAGCGGACCCGCTCCCGATGGTCCTCTGGCGCAAGATCCAGGAAGACCTACCAGGGGCAATTGGCCACGTGGACGGTGCGCGTCACGGGGAGGGCCGAATTGCCCGCGCTGTCCGTGGCCTGGTAGGTGACCGTATAGGTTCCCGGAGACCAGCCGTTCACATAGCCGGACACCTGCACCGACTGCGTGACGTTGCCGTAGCAGGCGTCCAGCGCCACGAAGCCGGGATCCACCCACTGGCTGCCGCACGTGTGATGCAACTCGGTGCCCCCGTTCAACTGGAACATGGGAGGCACGGTGTCCTCCACGAGGATGGTGCGCACGGCGCTCGTGTCACCATACGGGTTGCGGGCCATGTACTGCACCGCGTAGGTGCCCTCGGCGTTCGCGTTGGGACCGGGGCCATAGGCATCCGCGCCCGAGTTGAAACGCTCCACCGCCACGGGGCCGCAGTCATCCGTGGCCGTGGCGCCCGGGTCCTGCCAGGGGCTCATGCCGCACTGCAGAATCATTTCCTGGCTGCCTCGGAGGGTCAGCGTGGGCGGAGGCCGAATGAGCTCACACGCCGGTGGCTCGTAGCGGATCTCCAGTTTGGGGCGCTTGCTGGCATCGGGGTATTCAGACGCGTAATAAAACGTCTCGTACCCTGGCGAGCTCAGCCGCAGGCTCAAGAGGTTGTCCGTCTCGGCCTGGTACCGAACCAGGGAAGCGAGCACCACGGTCTCGGTGCTGCCAAGCTGCTCCGGCCGGGGCTGTACGTGGCGAACGTCATACCAAAGCCACCAGGAGCCCACGGGCGCTCCCGAAACGGCGGGCTTGTTGAGCCAGATGAGGGAACCCTCGCTCCATGAGTCGTCCGGCACGAAATGTGTGTAAACGTTGCCATCGCCCCCATAGGCGAAACCATCGTGCGCCGTAGCCCGAAGCCTGGCGGAGAGCACCTGGGAGTTCTGGGGAATGCCGCTCAGGTCGAACTTCAGGAAGGTCTCGCGTGAGGAGTCGACGCCAGCCATCGGCCAGACCGGCGACACCGCAAAGCCTGTCTGGCTTCCGTAATTGGTCCAGGGCATCGCTGAGGTCACCATCGCGTCATCGATGGGCTCCAGTTCCACGGTAATGGGGGTGGCGTTCGCGGCCAGAGGCCCACAAAGACTCACAGCCAGCAGCATCTTGGCAAGGCTGTCTTTCGACCGCGAAAGACGCAGAGAGGGAAAGCCAAAAGGCAACGGGAGAGGGATCATGGATGGAGGCTCCTGTCGGTGAGGCTGCGAAATGATACGTCTATGGAGCTTCAATCAACAACTGGTTTGGGAAGAAAAATGAAGAATGGCTTCAAATTCTTGTGCCAGAAGCATGACGGACCGCGGCATGTGCGGATGGGACTTCAACGGTGCCCGGCGCCACGTAGAGCAACGGCGACTCGCCAGCCCTGCCCGTGAGTACGACGGAACGGGGCGCGGCCCGCGTCCTTGATCTCCCCGGAGACGAGCAGCGGGCCCATCCACCCCTCGCAACGAAACGCCTGGGCGCTTCCCGCCTTGGCCTTCTCGATGCCCATGTCCCGCACGGAGAAATACTGACCGACCTTGTGAGGCACTCCGTCCTCGTGCGTCCAGAGTTGATCCGGGACGCCTTTTCATCAATACAGCGGATGATGCGGGTGGCCACGAGGATGAGGTACTGATCCGGCTGGCCCTCCACCGTCCACGGGGATCAATTACATCGTCCGCGAGCTTCGAAGAATCGCTTGGGCATGGGCTCTCTCACCAACACAGCGGCGGCCCTCCGCGCTTTCCAGGTAGAGGGCCGCCACTGCTTTCATTCACCGAGGCTCATGCCCCGGGCGTTTACTCCACCCGTCACACCGAGGGCAGCTGCCCCTTCAGCGCCTCGAGCAGCTGGCTCACCTGCTCCACGGGGATGCCCTTGAAGTCCAGCACCGCCTTGCCCTTCTGGTTGCGCACCTGCACCTTGACGAGCACCCCCTGCGGGAACCGGCTTGCCACCGCCTTGTGGTACTGCTCCGCCACTGCCACCGCCTCCGCAGGCAAGGGCTTGCTGGAGGAGGGCTTGCGCCTGCGCTGGATCGCCTTGCGCATCTGCTCCACGCTGCACGCCGAGAAGGGCTTGGCGGTCACCTGCCCCTTGTCGTCCGGCACCTCGATGAGGGTGTTGCCCGGCTCCGCGTGGTTCACCTCCAGGTCCGCCGCCTCCTTGTACGTCAGCAGCAGGTACAGGCACGTGACGCCGAAGCGGCGCGTGACAGGCTCGCTGAAGGCGGCGGCCACCGCCCCGTACATGCTCAGGGACGACTGCGACAAGTCCGCCAGGTGCTGGCTGAGGTAATCCCGGGCGTCCTTGAAGCCGGCCCCCTCCGCCAGCTTCTCCTTCACGATGTAGTTGTAGAGCTGCCCCATCCGGTGGTGGTTGGTGTGCTCCTGGGCCATCAGCCCGAGCAGCTCCTCGCGCACCTGCTGCAGCGTCGTGCCCTCCGGGATGGCGGCGGCGGCGGCGGCGCTCGTGGTGGTGGGCTCCTTGAACTTCAACAGACTGAACATGACTGCTTCTCCCCCTGAGACGCACCATGCGTCCCGGCCGATTGACCATGTGGCCGCGCAGCCCTAGAGCACACTGCGGGCCAACTCTGGGGGCCCTGAGAAAACGGGTGCTTACGAGAACAGCCGCCAGGGACCGTCCGTGCGCGCGGACGCACCGTCCACGTTTTGAGACGGTCCGAAAAAGCATTGGAGTGCCGCTGGCTTACGCAGGCAGAGCCGCAGTTCAATCGCTGGGGCGTTGTTGTAACTCACCGAATTCACAGGGATGAACTCCCGCCGCTGCTGGGACAGACCGTCCACGTTCCCGGACTGTGCAGCCAGGCCCAGGGCCCGATCGTTACTTCCAACCAGTTGGAAGTGGCCTCTCGCCGCCTCTCCCAACTGGAGCCGAGCGCGGAGCTTCACTTCCAACCAGTTGGAAGTGGCCTCTCGCCGAGGATGCCGTGGCTCGCGGCCTCACGCCGGGCATGTGCAATCCCGTCCAGCATCTGTTGGCGCGAAGAGCGCTCTTTGCTGCACCTCAACACCCGACGCTCTGTGTCCGCCAACATGGCGAAGGCGTCCCGGGCTTGCTCCGGAAAGTTCGGCAAGGACTGTACGTAAAGGCACGAGATGTGAAAGCGACTCCAGAGATTCGGAAAGCCCAGCCGCTTGAGCTTGCGCAACCACGGGCCAAAGTCCTTCCAGGGGCGATCCTGGTCGAACGCCGCTTGTACAGCATCCTCCGCCGTCAGCCGCTTGAGGTGCAGACGTTCGGCGGGGGTTCGTGCCTCTCGTGCAAACTGCCGCTCGAGGTCCTTGAGCGCCGCCACGTAGGCGTCAAAAGGCACTTCAGCGTGAATCATCCCGAAGCAGAGCCACTGGCGGGCCTCTGCCACCTCGTTCCACCACTCCCAACGCAAGCGGGCCACGCCTAGTAGCCTCCGAGACACTCAAAGTCGTTGACCTTCTCGGGCCAAGAGCCGTTCGCCTTACAAACGTCGTAACAGGACTGGCAGATGCTCCGCCCGTACTGCCCGCGCTTCTCGTATTCGCCGCCCAGCGCGACGCACTGAAGCCAGTATTGGCGGCACTCCTCTTCCCTCTTCCTTTTGTCTGGGGGAGCCGCACTCGTAGGCGGCGGAAGTGGTTGCGGATCGGGCCGGGGGGCCTGCTTTGGGGACCGCGTGGGCACCTTCATGGGGTCTACCGCCCCACACCGCTCAGGATTACCCGGATGCTGTTTGAAGCAGCACGAGACGGTGCTGTCTGTCGGACCACAAGGTGCGGCCTGCGCGATGGAGTCCCTGCGCTGCGCAATCGCATCCCACCGCTCGGCGACGCCATCCGCGGAGCCTGATCCGCCTGTGCCCCGGTAAGCGGCTTGCGTCGAGCTACAGCCCAACGCACCGATGAGGATCGTGCGTAGCACGAGAGCACAGGTAGCACGCCAAGCATCTCCGGCCAGCGTCACGGGGCCTCCCGGGAAGAACCTGCCTGATCGGAGTTATCGCAAGTCTCTGGACAGGTTGCGTACACACCGACCCAGCCGACGCATCGGCGCGGGTTGGGCCAGGCCATGCTACTCCACTCGGTTGAGCAGGTGTTGGCACTCTGCTCAGAGGTATTGCTTAGGAGGAGACGACGTCATTGTCCTTACACGGCGGCGGGCAAGCGCGGTGACTGGCCGTTGGAGGACCCCGGCGATGTGCCGAAAACCGTCTACATCCCCGGACAGTTCAGCCGGGACCGAGGCCCGCTCGCTACTTCCAACCAGTTGGAAGTGGCCACTCGCCCGGCCCGAATGTGCTCGAACTGCTCCTGAAGCCCTGTGACATTGGCCGAGTAGGTCAGTCCTCGCGAGCCTCCTCGGTCCCTCGGCTCCCGCCCCCTGCTCTTGAACGTGCCCCAGTTCTACCTATGCGCGAGAGGTCCGTCTGGATCGCCTCGAACTGCTCCAGGGCCGCACGCAGGTCGTCCACAATCTCCCCGGCAATGACATCTGGAGCAGGCAGGTTCGCTGAGTCCTCCAACGACTCGTCCTTGAGCCAGAAGATGTCCAGGCTCACCTTGTCCCGCTGGAGCAGTTCCTCGTACCCATACGAGCGCCAGCGCCCCTCCGGAGCCTTCTTCTCGGACCACGTCGCCTTGCGCTGGTGCCGGTTCTCCGGCAGGTAGCAGGCAACGAACTCGTCGAGATCCGCCCGCTTCAGCGGGTTCGTCTTCAGCGTGAAGTGCTTGTTCGTGCGCAAGTCATAGACCCAGAGCTTCTCGGTCCACGGCTTCTCCCGGCCTGGCTTCTTCTCGAAGAACAGCACGTTCGCCTTCACGCCCTGCGCGTAGAAGATGCCCGTCGGCAACCGCAGCAGCGTATGCACGTCGCACTCGTGGAGCAGCTTGCGGCGAATCGTCTCCCCCGCTCCGCCCTCGAAGAGCACGTTGTCGGGCACCACCACCGCCGCCCGCCCGTTCACCTCCAGCAGCGTCTTGATGTGCTGCACGAAGTTGAGCTGCTTGTTGCTCGTGGACGCCCAGAAGTCGTCGCGCACGACGGTGAGGGCCTCTTTCTCCTGCTCGCCCTCATCGTTGATGACGGTAACGGAGGACTTGCGGCCAAAGGGCGGATTGGAGAGCGCGATCTTCCACCGCTTGCCCGGGTCGCTGCGAATGGCGTCATCCACTACAACGATGGGAGTCTCATCCCCGCCAATGCCGTGGAGAAGCAGGTTCATCGTGCATAGACGGGCGGGCGTATCGGCGATCTCCCACCCCCGCAGCGCCTCCAGCTTGAGGTGCTTCTTCTGGTCCTTGTCGAGCCTGTTGTTCCTGGCAATGTAGTCGTGGGCCGCGAGCAGGAAACCACCGGTACCAACGGCCGGGTCCACGAGGGTCTCCCCCGGTTTGGGCTGCACCACGTCCACGATGGCGCGGATCAACGCTCTCGGGGTGAAGTACTGCCCGGCCCCGGATTGGGTGGCCGTCTTCTCCAGCAGGCCCTCGTAGGCGTCCCCCTTCACGTCGGCGTCGAGGCTCGACCACTGCTCGCGGTCCAGCAGGTCTACGATGAGGCGGCGGAGCTTCGCCGGGTCTTGAACCTTGTTCTGGGCCTTGCGGAAGATGAGCCCCAGCGTCCCCTTCGACTTGCCTAGATTCTCCAGCAGGCGGCGGTAGTGGGTTTCGAGCGCGTCGCCCTCCTTGCTCATCAGGCTGGGCCAGTCGAAGCCCTTGGGGACGGGCGATGGACGGTTCCATGGAGCCTGGGTCTGCTCGTGGGCCATCTTGAGGAAAAGCAAGAACGTGAGTTGCTCGATGTAGTCTCCGTAGGAGAGGCCATCGTCCCTGAGGACATCGCAGTAGTTCCAGAGCTTCTGGACGATTTGAGCCGAGTGGTTGCTCATCGTGTTGCCTTCATTTTGGGGACAGCGGTGGTCTGCTTGACTCGGCCCTGTTTGGTTAGGGACTTGTTCTCCACGGCGGCAGAGATACTCTCAAGGAGCTTTGAGGAGGGTTCGTCCCGCGGGTCTTGAGGAACCAGCGAGCCCTCGAAAGCAGTCTTTAGGACCGCTTGTCGCAGGCGGGTAGCGCGAGTCTCATTCGACATGAGAGTGAGTTCGATCGCATCACCAACGGAGAGTCTGCTTTCCGCCTCGAAGATGATTCGTTGCTGTTCCGAGAGAGGAGGCAGCGGAACGGGCATCTCTGATACGTCAGCGAGACTGAAATTGGCCCGCGCGACATCAACTTTCTCGCGATGGATGTACTGTTGGGCGAGAGGGGAAAGCAAGTAGCGAAGAACGTAGGCCCCAAGAGAGGGAACGACGGGTCGAATGAGTGCTACTGCCTGATTGATGTTCGCTCCAGCAAGCTCGGTCGTGGCGAGTGCTACCCGTCCAATTGATGCCCCCACTATGTTGAGGAGAACATCGCCGTCGGCCAGTACCGACCTGCTTTCCTTCTCGTTAAACGCGTGTGGAAGAAAGACACGTTCGTCAAGCTGAAGCGACCCCCAGCCAACATTCTGACTCCGTACAAACAAGACGCCCGAGGCGCAATAGTCGAAGCCCTGCCAGTTTGGGGAAGACCCTTTGGTTACCACTGAGCTCAACTGGTCGATTGTTGACCACGTCCAGCCACTCTGTAACGAAGGCAGACCAGAGGTTTCAGGGGCGACAGGTTCGACGTACTTCGCCTTCCACTTGTCGTCCTTGGGAAGCTTCCCGGCCGCCTTCATCTTGGCGAGCTGGTCGGCCTCCCAGCGGGCACGGCGCTCCTTGAGGATGCGAGCGAGGAGCTTATCGGCGGGCTCGTAGTCGCGCTTCTCGCGGCGTGCAAGTTCGGCCTCGGTCGGAACCAGCCTCCCCTCACACGCGGCCTTCAGGACCGAGGCTCGGTAGCGCTTGAGCTGGGCCTGTACGCGCTTGAGTGCCTCGACGCTGGCGTCGAGCCGGGTGAACTGCTTCTCGACCTCGGCAATAATTCGATCTTGTTCCTCGGTCGGTGCAAGCGGCAGTTCAAACCGGAGAAAAGACGCGAACTCCACGTTTGCAACCGTCGTCCCGGACTTGGTGCAGTCTTTGAGAATGCGCTGCTCGAACGCCTTGAGCCCAAGAGCGACGTACCTTGCCCGAACTCCTTCGCGTGGCGTCAGCGCCTTGAGATCCTGATTGATCGTAACCGGCTTCTTGGTGGTCGCGACTGGAAGAGTTCTCTCCAAGATGCCGCTTCGAGTCACGACGAGAACCGACTCAGCCGGTATCAGTCGGGTCGCCGACTGCTCGATTGCTGTCGGCGTGATGTGATCTTCCGTGTCGGAAATGAACTCCGTCTTCATGTCCTTCGGCGAGACCCACGGAATCGACCCATGCCAGAAGCTTGGCTCGGACTTGGAGGGTGTGCCCCCTCCAGCCCAAGTCCCCAGATCAGACAGCGAAGCGCGGATCCAATTTGCAGGCAGATCGTTCTCGCTCATGCCACCAACACCTCATTCAGCTCTTCGAGCAGCTCATCGAGCTTGCCCGCGAACACCTGATGGACCCGCCCGAGCCCGCCCTTCTGGTTGAAGGGCACGTCCTCGAAATCGTCCCTCTCGATCCTGAAGCTCGCGGCGACGTGGTCCTTGATGAGCGCGAGCCACTGGCGCTGCTCGTCAGAAAACTTCCGCCCCCGGTTCTCCTGCTGGGCAAGCCAGTTCTGGAACCGCTCCTCCACCTGATCCGTGAAGGGCACCAACTGCCGATCCTTGTGGAGCGCGAAGCGCACCAGCGACACGATGTCCGTGAGCAGCCGCTGGCCACCGGCCCCGCGCACCTTCGCCTTGTCGAGCGTCTCGTACGCGCGCCAGAGCGCCTCGGGCGTCCACGTCCGGGGCGGGGCCTTGATGTCCTCGGCCAGCGCCTTGATATCCTTGAACGTGAGCCGCTTCGCGTACGGCTGTGAGTACAGCACCTGGATGGCGGTGAGCTCGTCCTTGTGCTCCTCGATATACTTCTCAAAGGACTGCACCAGCCCACGCGCCTTCTCGGTGGCGGCGGCGTCGAAGCCCGCTCCCAGCACCGTGTCCACGCTGACCGTGTCGAGCGTCTGCTCGAAGCTGCGCTTGATGAAGGCGAGCTCGTTGCGCAAGTCCGGGTTCGCCGCCAGCGGAGCCACCGCCGCCCGAATAGCCACCTCCGCCGCCTGGGAGACCTGCGCCGCCGTGGGCTCTTCTCCGGTGAGCAGCTTGTTGGCCACCCGCGCCGCCTCGACGTGCCTGTCCGGATCCAGCGCCTCCACCAGCCCGCCCACCAGTTCTTCCAGCGACTTGCCGTGGGCCAACCCAGCGAGCCGCTCCTTCTCGGGCTTGCCCAACCGCTGATTCATCCGGGCCAGGCGACTGGCCAGCGAGGAGATGACATCGTGGTCCGTGCCACCGGCGGCCACCACCTGGAGCAGCTTGTCGAAGGCCACCGCGGGGTGCTTCTCCAGCGGGCGAGTATCGACGAAGTCGCTCTCACACATGCCCACGCAGTCTACGAGGATGAAGTGCGTCTTGGCGGGGGCGTCGGGCGTCACCGACTGAAGGTCACTCGGGCTGATGACGCGGACCCCGCGCCCCTTCATCTGCTCGAAGAAGTTGCGGCTCTTCACCGTGCGCATGAACATCACGATTTCCAGCGGCTTGATGTCGGTGCCGGTGGCGACCATGTCCACCGTCACGGCGATGCGCGGGTTGTAGGAGTTACGAAATGAGGAGAGCAGATCCTCGGGCTTGATGCCGGTGGACTTGTAGGTGATTTCTTCGACTTCCTTGCCGCCGGGCCCCTTCTTCTTCGTGACGATGCGAGCGGTCCCGGTGCGGTAGGTGATCTTCTCGCAGAACGCGTTGCCCTTGCCGAACTCCTCCCGGAGGACGCGGACGATGTCGTCGGCGTGGGAGTCGTCCTTGGCGAAGATGAGCGTCTTGGGGACTTCCTTGCGGCCGGGGAAGATCTCGGTGAAGAGCCGGTCCTTGAAGGTGCGGATGACGGTGCGCAGCTGGTCCACCGCCACCACGTCCCGGTCGAGCTGGCTGGCGGAGTAGCTCAGGTCCTCGTCAAGCTTCTGCCACCGGACGGCCCGGGACTCACGGTCGCGCTTGTCCACGAAGAGACCCGCATCCACCTTCGAGCCGCCCTCGGTGATACGGGTACGGATGCGGTACACGTCGAAGGGCACGTTCACGCTGTCGCCGACGGCGGCCTCGTGGCCGTACTCCATGACGAGGTTCTGGTGGAAGAAGCCGAGGGTCTGCTTGGAAGGCGTCGCGGTAAGGCCGATGAGGGACGCGTCGAAGTACTCCAGCACCTGGCGCCACAGGTTGTAGATGGATCGGTGAGCTTCGTCGGTCCACAGGAAGTCGAAGAACTCGACGGGGATGCTGGGGTTGTAGGGGACCGCGAGCGGCTGGGTGCTCAAGTCGGTAAGCGTGGTGAAGGCGGAGACTTCCTCGTCATCTTCCTTCAGCTCCTGGCCCGAGAGCATGGAGTAGACGCGCTGGATGGTCGCGATGCAGACCTTGGCCACCGGGTCGAGCTTGTTCGAGGTGAGGTGCTGGACGTTGTACAGCTCGTGGAACTTCCGGCCGTCGTCAGGAGTGACGTACTGCTGGAACTCCTTGAGCGTCTGGCGGCCGAGGTTGGCGCGGTCCACGAGGAACAGGACTCTCTTGGCTCCACCGAACTTGATGAGCCGGTAGATGGAGCTGACCGCGGTGAACGTCTTCCCGGAGCCGGTGGCCATCTGGATGAGGGCGCGCGGCTTGTCGGCGTACAGAGATGCTTCGAGGTTGCGCACGGCCTTGAGCTGGGCGGGCCAGAGGCCCTTGGGCTCGACGTCCGGCATCTGGCGGAGGCGCAGCCGCAGGGAGGAGGGCAGAAGACTGCGTGGCGCGGGCTTGCCGTTCTTGAGGGGGAGCAGCGGGGGTGGGTTCTGCTCTGGGTCGAGCCACTCGGCCAGTGTCTCGGGCTTGTGGAAGTGAAAGAGGCGGCGGCTGCGGGGTTCCGGATCCAGGCGGTTGGTGAACTGCGTCTCCACGCCCGTGCTCTCGTAGAGGAACGGCAGCGGGACGACGTGGGCGGGGATGAGGGGGGGCACGCCGCGCGCGTATTTCTCCGACTGCACCTCGATGCCGGTGAGCAGGGTGCCTTCTTTCTTGGCCTCGACGACACCGGCCAGCTTCCCGGCAACATAGAGGGCGTAATCGGCCTTGCCGTGGCCGCGTGCCAGGGGGAACTCGCGGACAGCCACCCCGAGTCCAGCGGCGAGGTTGAGTTCGGCGAAGTCCTGGACGTGCCAACCCGCGCTCTGGAGCGCGGCATCAATGTTCTTGCGGGCAGCAGCTTCGGGCGTTGGCATCGGGGCACCGATTTTCGCTGAAAGCCCCGCCCACGGCGATCTCGAAGTCCACACGGCGGGCTGACGCGTCAATCCAGCCGGGTAGGGTCCGCCCGCACATCAGCCAATTTGCTCTCCAACCCAGTGGATAGCGCCGCTCCTAACGCTGGGCCACGGGGCTCACCAGACACTCAAGGTCGGCCTGCTCGCGCCACACAAGGGCCCCAGGCTGGCACCCTTCTGGGGCTTTGAGCGTGCTGCCTCGCTGCGCTTCGACTCCTTGCGCGCTTGGAGCCTGTCGTGGGCTTCGCCCAAGGCTGTACTTCCCGGGAAGGGGGGTCCCGCGAAGCGCCGTGGCCGTGCCATCATGGGGCGCACACCCTCTGCCTCTGCTCCCATGTGCCGCCTCCTCCGACTTTTACCCCTCCTCGCCCTCTGCGCCTGCGTCACCCTCCAGGGCCGCGCGGATGAGCTCGCCCGCCAGGGCCAGTTCGTCGAAGCGGCGGCGATCTACGACCAGCTCCTCCAGCAGAAGCCAAATGACTTGAACCTGCTGACCTCCCGGGACGAGTTGCGGTGGAAGGCGCTGGAGCAACTGCTGGGCCGGGCGCGCCAGCACCGGCTCGAGGGCGACGATGAGGGAGCAGAGCACTTCCTCGAGAGCTTCCTGCGGCACCGCCTGGAGTGGGGCTCGAAGCTCAACGGGGCCCTGGAGAGCTCGCTGCTGGAGGAGATGGAAGGCACCCATCGGCACTTCCGCCAGATCATCGTGGCATCGGCCCAGCGCGGCCTGGCGCTGACGGCGGAGGCCTCGCTCGACCGGAAGCGCCCGCTGCTGGCCCACGCGGAGCTGGCGCCCATCCGCCGCGAGATGGAGGGTGCGGTGCTGCGTGGCGGCAAGGACACCTGCACCCGCCTGAAGAAGGTCTCCGCCGAGAACGCGCCATACTGGGCCGAGCTGGTGTCTCGCTACTGCCGGCGCTGGAACGAGGAGGCGCCCGAGCCGCCGCTGCTGCCCGAGCTGCTGGGGCCCCCCACGTGGACGGGCGCGGTGGATGGGGTAGGCCCGGAGGAGCTCCAGCTCATCCAGGACCGGCTCTCGCGGGTGTTCGAGGCTTCTCTCTGGTACTCGCCGCGCTCCAGCCGGCCCGTGGCCTTCGCGCTCCAAGGCATGTTCAGCACGCGCTTCGAGCGAGACCCCGTCCGGCTCACCGCGCCATGGGTCGACCAGGAGCCCTACACCGACCACGAGGAGCGGACGCAGACGGTCCAGGAGCCCTACACCGAAGAGGAGGAGTACGTCGAAAACGGGGAGAAGAAGAAGCGCACGGTGACGAAGTACCGGGAGAAGACGCTCACCTACACGGTCGAGGTCACCAAGTACCGGGACATCCACAAGACCTTCGAATACAACGCGCAGCGGCACTCGGCCTCCTTCCGCTTCTCCGTGACGGCCACGGGAGGCCTGGCCGAGCAGCGCAGCCCGCTCACGGCGGCGCTGTCGGACCAGATGTCCGCGTACGGCTACGAGCACGACGTCAGCTTCTCCCCTGGCAGCGTCTACCCGCAGCGCCCGGACATGCCGAAGCGGCACGCCTGGTTCTCCCAGAAGGTGCAGGAGCTGGAGCAGTCCTTCGCGAGGCAACTCACCGCGCACTGGCACGCGTACTACTGCACCACGCCAAGCCTGACGCTGAACGAGGCGGCCCGCTGCGCGCGCGCGGGCGTCGAGCTCCCCTCCCCCGTGAGCCAGGTGCTCTCTCAGGTGCTCGGCGAGGATGCTCCCCGCGCGCCCATCCTCTTCGCGACGCAATGAGACTCGGAGCCAGGGCCATCCCCGCCCCTCCGAGGTGTACCTTTGACCTCATCCCCTTCCCCCATTCGCTTCGTCGTCTACCCGTCCCTGGGTGAGGTGCGGGAGCACGTCCGGGTGGAGTTGCTCGGCCACGCGATCTCCCTGCGCATGGGACGGGCGGTACAGGTGACGACGGCCCCCTCCTATGAGGCCCTCTCCCAGGCGCTCGAGGAGAACCGGGTGGACATCGCCTGGGGCACGGCCGAGCAGTGCGCCCGGTTCGGTCCGCGAGCGTGGGCCGTGCTCCGCGCGGTGCGCTTCGGACACGGCCACTACCACGCGGCGCTCGTCTGCCGCTCGGACGACTCCCTCACCCTGGAGAGCCTGCGGGGCCGCCGCGCCGCCTGGGTCAGCCCCGAGTCCATGGGAGGGTACCTGCTCATCGCGCGGCACCTGGAGGCCCTGGGCTCTCCCCCCGCGGCGCTCTTCGCCGAGGAGCGCTTCATCGGCTCGTACGGCGGGGCGCTGCGCGCGGTCGTCTCGGGGGAAGCCGATGTGACGTCCGTCCTCACGAGCCAGCCGGATGAAATCACCGCCCGGGCTTTCATGGGCACCCACCTGGGCGGCGGAGAGCACCTGCTCAAGCCCTTGCTCTTCTCCGGTCCCACTCCCGCCGACGGGCTCATCCTCACGCGCCGCCTCTCCCGGGAGGACGCCGCCGCGCTGAGCGCCTGCATCGTGGAGCTGAGCAAGGGAGGCGCCGGGATGGAGCCGATGATCGCGGCGTTCCACTCCGAAGGCTTCACGCCCCCCGCGGACGTGCTCGAATCCACCTCCAAGCCCTGGAGCCACCGAGGCACGAACTTCGTGGCGCTCCGGCTGGATGAGGAGGACCGCTGCCGCGAGGTATGGGCGGAGGAGGACAGGGCGCTGGGCCGTGACGTGCGCGGACGCGAAGGACAAACGCTGGCCGAGGTTCTCGGTCCCCATGCCGCCGCGCGATTGCAGGCCCTGACCCGCCTGACCCGCCACAACCGGAAGGGCGGCCGGGTGAAGTACCACCTCCAGGAGGCGCCAGGCGAGACGCGCTCCTACGCCGCCGAGATGACGTGGTGTCCCCCCAGCTCCGAGCAGTCGCGGCCCGCGGTCCTCCTGCAGCTTCAAGACGTCACCGAGCTCTCCCCGCTGGAGGAGCACCTCTTCCGGCTGGCCTCCTTCCCGCTGATGCACCCCGAGCCCATGCTGGAGCTGGATATGGCGGGGGCCCTGCGCTACGCCAACCCGGCGGCCCACGAGCGCTTCCCCGACCTGCTGGCGCAGGGCCGCAACCACCCCGTGGTTGCCACCGCGTTCGCCTGGGCCCTGTCGGGGGAAGAGGCGCTACCGGCGACGGTCCACCTGGAGAACCGGGACTGGGAGCTGGCGGTGGTGCCGCTGCCGGACACGGGCGTCCTGCGGGTGTTCGCCCAGGACATCACCGCGCGCAGGCAGATGGAGCGCCAGGAGGCGAAATGGTCCCAGGAGCTGCGGACGAAGAACGACGCGCTCGCCACGGCCTTGAGCAAGCTGCGTGAGGCCCAGGACCGGCTCATCCTCCAGGAGCGGCTCGCGGCGCTGGGCACACTGACGGCCGGAATCGCGCACGAGCTCCGGAACCCCTTGAACTTCGTGAACAGCTTCTCGGTGCTCTCCGAGGATCTGCTCCGCGAGGTGACCGAGGAGCTGGCTGCCCAGGGCAGCATCCCCGCGCACCTTCAGGAGAGCCTGGCCGACGTGGCCGCGAACGTGCGGCGAATCAAGGAGCATGGCCACAGGATGGAGCGGATCATCCGCGCCATGCTCGAGCACTCCAGCGGGAACAAGGGTGAGCGCCGCGACATCGCCCTCAACGTGCTGCTCGCGGACTCCATCAACCTCGTCTACCACGGCATGTGGTCGCGAACGCCCTCCTTCAACATCCAGTTCGAGCAGGAGTTCGACGAGGCCGTGGGCAAGATGCAGCTCGTCCCGCAGGAGATCAGCCGGGTCATCACCAACCTGCTCGAGAATGCGTGCCACGCCGTGCATGCGAAGCGCCAGACGCTGGGCGGGAGCTTCCAAGGGCGGATTCAAGTGAAGACCAAGAGCCTGCCGGACAGCGTGGAGATCCACCTCCACGACAACGGCACCGGCATTCCCCAAGGCATCCGGGACAAGCTCTTCACCCCATTCTTCACCACCAAGCCCGCGGGAGAGGGGACGGGGCTGGGGCTCTCCATCAGCCACGAGATCATCGTCAAGGGCTACGGAGGCGACATGCGCTTCGAGTCGGAAGAGGGCGCCTTCACGACGTTCATCATCACGCTTCCGAGGCAGCGCTCCGAACCCCCGCGCCCGGCGGGGGCACCCGGGGAAGGAAGAAGGTGACGCAGGTCCCCTGGCCGGGCTGGCTCTCCACCTGGATGCGGCCGCCGTGCGCGGTGACGATGCCCCGCACCACCGCCAGCCCCAACCCCATGCCCGCTCCCGGTGGGCGGGTGGTGAAGAACGGCTGGAACAGGTGGCGCATCGCCTCCGGGGACATGCCCTCGCCCGTGTCGAGAACCTCCACTCGCACCTCGCCTCCCTCCGGGCGCGTGGACAGGCGCACCTTGCCTCCGGTGGGGGTGGCCTGGCCGGCGTTGGCCAGCAGGTTCACCAGCACCTTGACGATCTGCTGGGGCCGCCCCCGGAGCGTCCCCACCTCGCCCAGCTCGGTCTCCACCTGACAGTGGCGCAGCTGGTTGTGCGCGAGGCGCAGCGCCGTCCGCGCCTCGGTGTTCAGGTCATATTCGGAGTGGATATCCGGATCCCCCCGGGCGAAGCGGCGCAGATCCGCCACGATGGCGTTCACGCGCCGGATGCCCTCCAACGTGGCCGGCAGCACATCGTCCACGTACTCCTTCAGCGGCTCGGGCAGCGCGGGCTGCTGCTGCAGGTCCTTGAGCAGGGAGTGGACGTTGCTGGTGACGAAGCTCATCGGGTTGTTGATCTCATGCGCCACCCCCGCGGCCATCATGCCCAGGCTGGAGAACTTCTCCTGCTCGACGGCGCGCTGGTGGATCCGCTGGAGCCGCTGGTGGGCATCCCGCAGCTCCTGCTGGTGCTCCAGCGTGCGACCCAGCGCCCCGCGCAGGAGCTCGACCCGCTTCTCGGTGACCAGGAAGCCAAAGACGCCCAGCAGGCTGAAGGCCAGGAGCACTTCCGGAGCGGCGCCGTCCCACCAGGCGATGGCGTCGACCGACAGCAGGAAGAACACTCCGCGGGGGCGCACCCACCGGTCCAGCCCATAGAACCAGATCAGGTTGTAGGGCACGTAGATCCACACCGGCGCGGCCCAGCGGGTGAAGTGCCCCACCACCGCGATGCCCATGACGTTGAGGACCGTGCGCGCTGTCTCGAGCACCGAGCGGCTCGTCCACTTCGCGAGCCACTCGATGAGCACCAGGTTCCACAGCATCAGCACCGTGGCGACCCCGAGCACCGCGAGGAATGCGCTCCACTGACCCCAGAACCAGATGAGCAGGACGAGGTTGATCACCAAAGCGCCCAGGCCCGCGGTCTTGTTCACCCCCAGATGAACCTGTTCCGGGTCCGCTTCCGGCGCGGGAGCCTGCTTGGGTGTCGGGGTCATCCGAAGCCCGCTCAGGCGCGAGAGCTGCCACACTCCGGGCAGAACTTCGCCTTGGCCCCCATCTCCGCGCCGCACTTGCCACAGCTCGTCTTCGCCGCCAGCGGCTTGCCACATTCAGGGCAGAACTTGCCGCCCTCGACGCTGGCGTTGCAGTGCGGGCAGGCCGCCATGCGCGTGGCCTTCATGTCCAGCGCCTCCACCTGATCGACCTTGCGCGCCTTGTCCCAGGCCTGCTCCACGGCGACCTTGGACTGGATGTGCGCGGCCTCCTCGGCGAGGTTCGGCGCGCAGGACTCGCAGAGGTTGCGCGTCTCGTTCCAGCAGTTCCGCGGGCACACCCAGTGGCCACACCGGGTGCAGTTCTTGAAGTGGGCCTTGGCCTCCTGCACCGACTCGGCATACGCCTCGTCCCGCGCCTTGCCGCGCAGCGCGTCCTTCACATGGTCGCCCGCGTAGGCCGCGCGAGAGACGGCGCCGCCGAAGAACGAACCCGCCGCCTTCAGGACGCTGGCCGCGATGCCAACGCTGCTCGCCTTGAAAGGCGACATGTGACCGTTGTTGCACTTGTCGCAATAGAACTCGAACTGAAAGCCGTGGTTGTTCGAGCGATCTTTGTAGTTGCGGGTGAATTGGATCAGCGGCATGGCAAGCCGTCTCCTGAGGGGAACGAAACGCTTCCAGATTATCACGGCCCCTCTCGCGCCTCCCTTTGGTAGCTTGCTCGGTACCCCGCCTCCCAGCGGGTCCATCCCCCGCAGTCCACTGGAGTACTCATGACCCCCCTCGCTCGCGCGGCGCTCGCCGCGAGTGTCGCCGCTCTCCTCCTCGCGGCTCCCCAAGCTTCGGCCACCAACTACACGCTGTGGATCCACGGCAAGAACTCGGGTGGAACCCAGGCCGGCAACTATGCCGACTTCTCCAACTGGGGACCCAGCTCCACCGCGGCCGGAGTGAACAAGAAGGCGGTCAACTGGGATGGTCGGCAGCGAATCGGCGGGCAGAACTACCGCATCCGCGACGCCCTGGACTGCTTCTGCACGGGCACCAACTGGTGCTACATCGCCGTGCATTCCGCCGGAGACCTGCAGATCGGCTACGCGCTGTCGCTCTACGGCACCTCGGCCCGCTACAAGAAGAACGCCACCCCCAACTCCAGCGGCGTGTGCGGCAACACGGATGGCACCACCCAGACGGGCTGGAACATCAAGTGGGTGGACGTGGCCTCGGGCGCCGGTGGCGGCAGTGAGCTGGCCGACGTCGGTGAGTGGGCCACGAACGACCCCATCGTCGGGGACCTGGTCACCACCACGGCGCGCGCGATGTACAACCACAACACCACGGGCGCGAAGTGGTTCTACATGTTCGCGGGCGCCAAGGGCACGGCCTACTCGGGCATCCTCCCCGGGCAGGATGACGAGGCGGTGGCCTACCACACCACGGGCGGCGTCTCCGGCAGCTCAGGCGGCTCCTACTGCAACCCGGGTGACTGGTTCTGCGGCGGCACGCTGAACACCGGCACCAACGCCTGCAGCGACGGCCGCGCCAAGTGGAGCTACCACACGGTGAGCCTGCGCGACGACGGCGAGTCCTACAGCCACGGCGCCGGTGGCCAGTGGGGCGGCATCGTCTCCAAGGTGCGCGAGGACATCGTCCTCTACGCCAAGTAGGCAACGCATCGGGGAGCGGCTCCAGCAGCCGCTCCTCGGGCAAGGTGTACCAGTCCTAGGTGTCCACCACGGCGATCACGAGGACGCCCGCCTCTCCCGTGGTGGCCTCGGTGATGAGGAACGACCAGATGGCGACCTGGTCCTTGCGCGGAGTCCAGCTCAGGGTGCCGGTCGCCTCGTCCATGCTCGCGCCCTCGGGCAGCGGCGACACCGTGAAGCGCAGCTCGGGCGTGGAGAGCCCCTTGCCGCAGCGCAGGGTGACGGTCAGCGGCTTCCCTTCCACCGCCAGGTGTGTCCCGCCTCCCTCCGGCGCACAGAGCTTGGATTGGGAGGGTGGAGGCGTGCCCGCGTCTGGCGGCGGTGGAAGGGCTGGGAAGGGAAGCGGCGCCAGGGGAATCGGTGGCAGCGGGAGCCCCGAGCGCTCGGAGTCGGTCCCTGCCTCGTCCGGTGACGAAGGGCCGCAGCGCAGCGCGACCACGCATGCGACCAGCAACACCCCTCCGCTAAAGACCTTCGCCCTGCCCGCCATTCCGCCCCCCACCCGCCCGACTCCCCGTCGAGAGGAGTAAGCACTCCCGGTGAGCACGGCAGGAGGCCCCGGAGCCACTGTCGCTCCACGGACACGCCGCTCTCTCGCCCAACGCCCTCACTGACCTTGGGTCATCCGATTCGCCCTCACGGGCAATACATGGTTCAACGATGAACAGCGGCCCTATACTCGGGGACATTCATGTCTGAGCCCTCCTCCGTTCCCCCCACGCGTCGAGGCTTTCTCGGTGCGATCACCGTGCTGCTCGGCGGCGCCATCGCGGCGCTCGCGGCCGTGCCCGTGCTGGGCAGCATCCTCTCGCCGCTGCGCCCCGCCCCACGCACGGGCAATGACGTGCCCATCCCCGTGGGCAACGTGTCGGACTTCACCGTGGGCGTGCCGCGCCGCGTGGAGCTGGTCCGCTCCGTCACCGACGCCTGGAGCCGCTCCGAGGCCACCACCGTGGGCGCCGCCTGGCTCACCCGCAAGGCCGATGGCACCTTCACCGCCCTGTCCACCATCTGCCCGCACCTGGGCTGCGGGGTGAACATGGACAAGCAGCGCGGCCACTTCGCCTGCCCCTGCCACACCTCCGCCTTCGCCATGGATGGCGCGCGCCTGGAAGGGCCCGCCCCTCGTGGCATGGATCCGCTCACTGTGGAGGTGCGCGGCCAGGCGGTGCTCGTCCACTACCGGCGCTTCAAGCAGGGCATCTCCGAACGGGAAGAGGTGTAGGTCCCCCATGCTCAAACGCTTCGGCGACTGGCTGGACTCCCGCACCGGCCACCGCGCCCTGATGCACAGTGCCCTTTTCGAGCGTGTGCTCGGCGGGGCGCGCTGGCGCTACGTCTTCGGCTCGGCCCTCGTCGTCCTCATCCTGCTGCAGGCCGTCACCGGCATTGCCCTGGAGCTCTACTACAGCCCGTCCACCACGGACGCGTGGGCCTCCGTCAACTACATCGAGACGCAGGTGCAGCTGGGCTCGCTGGTGCGCGGCCTGCACCACTTCGGCGCCTCGGCCATCGTCATCCTGGTGGTGCTGCACCTGCTGCAGACGGCGTGGGCCGGTGCCTTCCGCGCCCCGCGCGAGGTGAACTGGCTGGCCGGCTTCGTGCTGATGCAGATCATCCTCGCCCTGGCGCTCACCGGCTACCTGCTGCCGTGGGACCAGAAGGGCTACTGGGCCACGCAGGTGGCCACCTCCATCGCCGGTACGCTGCCGCTCATCGGCGAGAAGCTGCAGACCTTCCTCCAGGGCGGAGCCTCCTACGGCAACCTCACCCTGACGCGCTTCCACACCCTGCACGTGATTCTGCTGCCGGCGGGCCTGGTCCTCTTCCTCGGCATCCACCTGGCCCTCTTCCGCAAGCACGGCGTCACCCCACCGGACATGCCCCAGGAAGAGCTGGAGCGCCGCGCCGAGCCCTTCTTCCCCAAGCAGCTCTTCTATGACACCGCCTTCGCCGCGGCGGTGGTGGGCACGCTCTTCTTCGTCGCCTTCAGCCAGGGCGCGCCGCTGGAGGGCCCGGCGGATCCCTCCTCGCAGTACCTCGCCCGCCCCGAGTGGTACTTCCTACCCCTGTTCCAGCTGCTGAAGTACTTCGAGGGCGGCGCCGAACTGCTGGGCACCGTCGTCCTGCCCGGCCTGGCCATGGGCTTCATGGCCACCCTGCCCTTCATCCACGCGTTCCTGGTGCGCCGCCTTCCCCAGGCGCACCGGGCGCTGGCGCTCGTGCTCACCTTGGGTCTCGCGGGCGTGGGCGCCCTGGGCGCGCTCGCCGTGGCCTCGGACCGCAAGGATCCCGCCGTCGCCACCATGGCCGCCCGCGCCCACGAGGAGGCCCTCGAGGCCCGCCGCCTGGCCACCAAGGGTGTACCCACCGCGGGCCCCCTGGAGCTGTACCGCAATGACCCCATCGTCTGGGGCGCGCGCGTCATCTCCGCCCAGTGCCAGTCCTGCCACCAGGCCTGTGACACCCCGAACTACACCGGCAGCCCGTGCCTGGAGGGCTACGCCTCACGCGCCTGGATCGCCCGCTTCCTGCGCAACCCCCGCGCCCCGCACTTCTTCGGCAACACGAAGATCGACGAGATGGACGCCTACACCGGCCCCCAGGAGTCCCTGGACGCGCTGGTCGAGTTCCTCTACTCGCAGGGCGAGCGGCCAGACGTGACGGTGGCGCTGGCCAAGAAGGGCGAGGAGCTGTTCGACGGCGAGGGCTGCGCCAGCTGTCACACCCTGGACGGGGTGGGCAGCGGCATGGCGCCGGACCTGAAGGGCTGGGCCTCCCACGCGTGGACCGCCGCCTTCATCCGCACGCCGGGTGCGCCCCGCTTCTTCGGCGAGCTCAACGAGATGGAGACGTTTGACCACACCCGCCTGCCCGAGGACGAGCTGCGGGCTGTCACCCTCTGGCTCCATGCTCAGGCCTCCCAGCCCTTGAAGTTTCCCTAGCCGGCGGCCGTCCGTGCCGGCGAAGACATTCACCCGAAGGACAATGGAGTCAGTGACATGAAGATGCGGTTTGCCCTGGTGCTCAGCCTCTCGCTCGCCGCCACCGCGTATGCCGAGGACACCGCCGATGTGTGGAAGGCCAAGTGCAAGTCCTGCCACGGCGAGGACGGCGCGGCCAAGACCAAGATGGGGGAGAAGGAGAAGATCCCCGACATGACCTCGGCCACGTGGCACAAGAACCACTCGGACGAGAAGATCCGCGAGTACATCGCCGAAGGCTCCAAGAAGAACCCGAAGATGAAGCCCTTCAAGGACAAGCTCACTCCGGAGCAGATCGACTCCCTGGTGAAGCACATCCGTGGGATGGAAGCGAAGTAAGCCCGGCGTGAATATCACTGGCTCCGGGCCGTAACTCCTCTACGAAGCCCGCCCGGAGCCGCCGCCATGAAGACCCTCGCCCTTACCCTGCTCTTCATCCTGTCGCTGGTCACCCTGCTCTCCGCCGCGCGCGCTGACGCCCTGAGCCAGCCCCGCATCGAGTCGCGGATGGCCCGCCCGCTCCCCCTGCCCGAGGGGGATGACAAGGACGACGACAAGAAGGACGACGAGGAGGACGAGGAGGAGTACCGCGGCTTGAGCTCCCACGCCGCCCTGGAGCTGGTGGATCCGGGTGGGCTGGACGACGTGCTGCGGCTGCGCCTCGCCGCCCGGCTCGGGCCCTGAACCCCTGGGCAGGCAAGGGAGCACCCCACCCCCGGGCCGAACGCTGTTAGCATGGGGCGCGGATGTGGCTCATCGTCAACCCAGGCCTTCTCGACGAGAAGGAACACCCGCTCCCCGAGGGGCAATCGACCATCGGTCGCACGGAGGAGAACTCCATCCGTGTGCTGCACATGAGCCTGTCGCGCAAGCACGCGCGGCTCGAGCGCCACGGGGACCGCATCGTCCTGGTCGACCTGGGCAGCAAGAATGGCACCCTCGTCAACGGCGTGCGCGTCGAGCGCTTCGCGCTGCGTGAGGGCGACTCCTTCCAGTGCGGAGATGTTCACTTCAAGCTCGTGTCCTCCCCGGCCGAGATGGAGCCCACGCACATCCAGGTGCTGACCACCCGCTTCTCGCCCTCCTCCATGGAGGAGCTGCTGGAGCAGGGCCGCGCCCCCAACAGCCCCTCGGCGCTCAAGGTGCGGCAGGCGAGCGAAGCCGATGTGCGCTCCGCCGAGAAGCTGCGGGTGCTGCTCAAGGTCAGCCAGATGCTCTCCTCGCCGGGCCCCATCGACGGCCTGCTGGAGCGCATCGCCCAGCTCGTCTTCCAGATCCTCGAGGTGGACCGGGCGGCCATCCTCCTGGCGGACCGGACCAGCGGAGAGCTGCGCCCGCGGGTGGCACGGCTGTCCACCGGCGAGGTGCCCTCGGGCTCCTTCTACAGCCAGCACGTGGTGGAGTACGTGCGCAAGCACAGCGTGGCGGCGCTCTTCGCCGACGCGCGCGAGGACCCCCGGCTGGATGGGGCCGACTCCGTCATGCTGCAGTCCATCCGCTCGGCCATGTGCGTGCCGCTCAAGCCCCAGGATGAGGTGCTGGGCGTGCTGTACGTGGACAACCAGGCCCGCGCCAACGGCTTCACCGAGGAGGACCTGGAGTTCCTCACCGCCTTCGCCAACCAGGCGGCCATCGCCTTGGAGAACTCGCTGCTCTCCCAGCGGCTGGCCGAAGAGGCGGTGATGAAGAACGCCTACCTGCGCTTCTTCCCGCCCACGGTGCTCAAGAAGCTGCAGAGCGAGAAGCAGGCCCACCTGGGCATCGTCGAGACGGAGGTCACCATCCTCTTCTCGGACATCACCGGCTTCACCTCGCTGTCCTCCAACCTGCCCCCCCGGCAGGTGGTGGACCTGCTCAACGAGTACTTCCCGGTGATGGCCGACATCGTCTTCCGCCACGAGGGCACGCTGGAGAAGTACATCGGCGACGCGCTCATGGCCGTCTGGGGCGCCCCCTTCCCCCAGCCCGAGGACGCGGACCGGGCGGTGCGCGCGGCGGTGGAGATGCAGCGCGCCCTGGCCCACCTCAACACGCGCTGGCGCTCGGAGGGCCGGACGGAGTTGCAGATCCACGTGGGCCTCAACACGGGCCGGGTGGCGGCCGGCAACATCGGCTCCGAGCAATATCTGCAGTACGCCACCATCGGCGATGCCACCAACATCGCCAGCCGCATCTGCGACGCCGCCGCGCCGGGGGAGATCCGCCTCTCGGAGGCCACCTTCCAGCGCTGCCTGGAGCGCACCTGGCCCATGACGAAGCAGGGCCCTGTCCACCTCAAGGGCAAGCAAGAACCCCTGTCGCTCTACCGGGTGGAGTGGCGCGACTCGAACGTGGAGTAAGACTCACATCCTCCCCCGTGACGTACACGCGGGGATCTGGATATGATGAAAATGATTCAATCACGTTGAAAGACGGGGGCCTGCCTCCCGGGCTGGAAAGCCGTGGCCACTCCACGGGCAGGGAGCATGTCAGAGCACCGAATCGGGGGCAGATACCAGGTAGAGCGGAAGATCGCCGGTGGCGGCATGGGCGCTATTTGGTTGGCGTTGGATCAGCAGCTCCAGCGCCGCGTGGCCATCAAGCTGATGGACACCCACCGGGTCACCTCGCTCGAGGACCGGCGGCGCTTCGCCCAGGAGGCCAAGGCGATCGCCCGGCTCCAGAACCCGCACGTGCTGCAGATCCACGACTACGGCATCGACGGGGAGGTGCCCTACATCGTCACCGAGCTGCTCGAGGGCGAGGACCTCGAGGCGCTCCTGGAGCGGCGGCAGCGGCTCATGCCCGCCGTGGTGGCGCCCCTGCTCAACCAGATCGCCCGCGCGCTGAACGCGGCGCACCTGGCCGGCGTCATCCACCGGGACCTCAAGCCGGCCAACCTCTTCCTGGCGCGCATCGACGGCGAGGAGGTGGTGAAGGTCCTCGACTTCGGGCTGGCCCTGCTGGACGTGGACACCAGCGTGCCCGAAGGGGACTTCGTGGGCACGCCCCGCTACATGAGCCCCGAGCAGCTCCGGGGGCGGTCGAACCTGGACCACCGCAGTGACCTGTGGTCGCTGGGCGTCGTGCTCTACCGGGTGCTCACCGGGCAGTTCCCCTTCCCCGCGGACGCGCTCATGGCGCTGCGCTCGGGCATGGGCGCCACGCCAGTCCTGGCCTCGAGCGTGGTTCCCGAGCTGGGCGCGGAGGCGGATGCCTTCTTCGCGCGGGCCCTGGCCGTCGAGCCCTCCCAGCGCTTCGCCTCCGCCCACGAGATGGCGGCGGCCTTCTCCGCGCTGGTCATCGCCGGCCGCCCCACCCGGGCCGCGAAGGTGCTGGTGGTGGATGACGAGCCGGACATGGAGCTGGTGATGCGGCAGCGCTTCCGCAAACAGCTCCAGGAGTCCATCTACGAGTTCATCTTCGCCGCCAATGGAGAGGAGGCGCTGGAGAAGCTGCGCCAGCACCCCGACACGGACGTCGTCCTGTCGGACCTCAACATGCCGAAGATGGACGGGCTCACCCTGCTGGGGCGCGTCGGCGAGGTCCACCCGCTCGTCAAGGTCATCATCGTCTCGGCCTACAGCGACATGAGCAACATCCGCACCGCGATGAACCGCGGTGCCTTCGACTTCCTGGTCAAGCCGCTCAACTTCCAGGACCTGAAGGCCACGCTGGAGAAGACGCTCAAGCACGCCGGCGAGGTGCGGCGGATGCTGCGCTCCACCGAGGAGAACGACCTGCTGCGCATGTTCGTACACGGCGGCATCGTCGAGCGCGTCCTGTCGGCGGTGCGCACGCCGCTGGGCGTGGCCGGCGAGCGCGTGGAGGCTACCGTGGCCTTCCTCGACGTGAAGGGCTTCACCCCCATCACCCGAGACGAGCAGCCCGAGACGGCCCTGCGGCGGCTCAACGCCAACTTCGAGGTCATCGTCCCCGAGCTGCTCTCGCGCGGCGGCGTGGTGGACAAGTTCGTCGGAGACGCGGTGATGGCCGTGTTCCGAGGACAGGGGCACGTAGGACGGGCGCTCGATGCGTGCATCTCCGCGCGCCAGCAGCTGCGCGCCATGGCCTTCCGCGGCGGAGAGTCGTCCGCCTATACCCACGGCGTCTGCATCGGCGTGGCCTCGGGAGAGCTGCTCTCGGGCAGCATCGGCGCCCGGGCGCTGGGCCGGCTGGACTACACGGTGCTCGGAGACGTGGTGAACACGGCGGCGTGGCTGGCCTCCATGGCCAACAAGGACCAGCTCCTCATCTCCGAGGAGCTGCGCGGCCGGATGGAGACGGCCTTCGAGTGCGAGGAGCAGACGTCCCGGCAGCTCCCGAGCAGGGCGGCGCCCATGCGCGTCTTCGACGTCCTCCGCCGCCGGGACGTGACGGTCTCCCCCGCGGAGCCCACGGCCTCCGTCGAGCTGCCCAAGGTCAGCGTGGAGCCCTACATGGCCGCCGCGCCGGACAAGCGGGACTAACCCACCCCGCTTCAGCTCCTGGCGGCGGTGCCTTCTCGGCCGAAGGCCTGCTGGCGCTGGGAGCGTTCATCCTCCACCGTGCCTGCCGGCGCCGGCACCGAGCGCGGCAACAGGAGCACGAAGCTCGTGCCCTCCTGCGAGCTGGAGTCGACCTCGATGCGCCCACCGTGCGCCTGGACGATCTGCGCGACGATGTAGAGCCCCAGCCCCAGCCCGCCCCGGGACGCACGCCCAGGCCCCCCCTCGGAGTGGTGGAAGGGCTCGAAGAGGTGCGGGCGCAGCGCCTCGGGGATGGGCTGCCCCACGTTATGCACCGCCACCCGCTGCAGGGAGTCCACGCTCTCCAGCCGCACGCTCACCGGTGTGCCCACGGGGCTGTGCTGGAGCGCGTTGGCCACCAGGTTTGAGAGCACCTGCGCCATTCGCTCCTCGTCCCAGAAGCCCTTGCTCTCCCCTCGTATCTCCAGGTGGATGTCTCGGTTCGGGTAGGCCAGCTCCAGCTCGGCGATGATGCGGCGACACACCTCTTCCAAGGCCATCTCCCCCGGGCGCAGCGGGATTCCCCCCGCCATGCGCGCCCGGGTGAAGTCGAGCAGTTGCTTGACCAGCCGCGCCATCCGCTCGGCGCTGGCGTCGATGCGCTGCATGACGCGGCGGACATCTGGCGTGAGCGTGTCTTTCGCCAGCATGGCCGCCGCGGAGAGGCGGATGGCCGCCAGCGGGTTGCCCAGGTCATGCCCCAGCACCCCGATGAAGCGCTCGCGGAAGCGTCCCTCCTGCTCGCGCTCCTCCTCCTGGCGCCTTCGCACGGTGACGTCGCGGCTGATGCCGAACAGCCCGTAGGCCCTGCCATCCGGGTGGCGCAGCACGCCCTTGGTGGATTGCCAGACACAGCCGAAGCCCGGTCCACCGTCCGCGTCCTCGTAGGTGGCCGTCTGCCCCGACTCGCACACCGCCTGGTCATGCGTCACCGTCGCCGCGGCCGCCTCGGCACCCAGCAACTCCACGTCCGTGCGGCCGATGACCTCTGGCGCCGGACGCCCGAAGGCCTTCGCCGCCGCCGGGTTGAGCAACACGTAGCGCCCCGAAAGGTCCTTCACGAAGACGGCGTCCGTGGTGCTCTGGATGACGGCATGGAGCAGATCCCTGTCCCGCCGCAGCGCCGCCTCACTCTCGACGCGCCGGGTGAAGTCCTCCAGGAAGAGGGTGAGCCCGCCCTCGCAAGGCGCCATCCGCGCCAGCAGCCAGGCGATGCCCGCGGGCGTCGTCCGGCCGAAGCGCTCCACCTCTGGCACCTGCCGCTCCGCGACCCGGGCGCATGCATCGAAGAGGCTGCACTCGGCCACCCAGGGCGCCTCGTCCAGCAGCCGCTTGCCCCGCGTGGGCAGCAGGCCCGGCACGCCCTGTCGCATCAGGTCTGGCGAAGAGTCCAGGCAATCGAAGTCGATGATGCGGCCCTCGGACGAACGGATCGCCCTCAGCCTCACCCAGACTTCCGACGGCGGAATGTCCGACGCCGAAGGTTGCTCGCTCTCACCCCAGAATCGCATGCGTAGCTCGCGCCCCCCATTCTCTGCCCCTCTAGAGTACCGCCGCCAGCCCACCTCGCGGAAACCACCCTGCCGTCCGAGGTAGCGGGCGATGGTGGCTGGCAGACATAAAGGGAAAGCCGAACGTTTAGCGGGACGTCACCTTCCAGGTACCCGGTGTTTCCATTGACCCGCCTCGGGCCGGCTTTTATGACGCGAGGCCTCGCGACCCGAGACGGATGGACACTCCCTTCAGTCAGAGACCTGGTGTAGAGGCGCTGCTTGGCGCGCCCCCCCCAACTGGTGACCCCTTCGCGCAGGTGCTGGAGCGGCTCCGGCCCGGGCGCCGCGTGCGCACCCAGGGCCTGCACAGCGCCGCGCGAGGCCACGCGCTCGCCCGCCTGGCTCGCGGCCTGAAGGCGCCGCTCGTCTGCGTGGCGGTGGACGAGGAGGCAGCCGACGCCCTGGCCCATGACCTGGCCTTCTTCCTGGGAGGCACCGGCACGCCGCTGGACCCGCGCGTGCTGCGCCTGCCCGGCGACGAGGTGCTGCCCTATGACGAGCTCTCCCCGGACCCGGGCACCGTCGGCGAGCGGCTGGGCGCCCTGTTCCACCTGAACCAGGGTACGCGCTTCCCCGCGCTGGTGCTCTCCGTGCGGGCCCTGTTGCGCAAGGTGCTACCGCCCTCGGTGGTGGGCACCCTGTCCCAGCTCATCACCGTGGGGCAGGACTTCGATCGCGACTCGCTGGCTCGCAAGCTCGCGTCCATGGGCTACCAGTCCAGCCCCCTGGTGGAGGACCCCGGCACCTTCTCGGTGCGCGGCGGCATCCTCGATGTGTTCAGCCCCCTGTACGAGCGACCCGTGCGGCTGGAGTTCTTCGGGGACACCATCGAATCCATCCGCGGCTTCGACCCCGACACCCAGCGCACCGTGGACTCGCTCAAGGAGGTGTACCTGGCGCCAGCGCGCGAGGTCATCCTCACCGAGGAGACGCGCCCGCGCGCCGAGGCCGCCGCCCGCGCCGTGGCCGACCGCATCAACCTGCCCACCATCAAGCTGCGCGAGCGGCTGGAGGCGCTGCGCGAGGGGCTGCCCAGCTTCGGCCTCGAGGGCCTGCTGCCCGGCTTCTTCGAGGGCGGGCTGGGCACCGTCTTCGACTACCTGCGCCTGTGGGCCAAGGAGCCCCTCTTCTACTTCGATGATCCGGTGGGCATCGACCGCGCCGCCAGCGACCTGTGGGCGGAGATCGAACGCTCGGCACAGGCGGCGGAGGAGCGGCAGGACCTCGCCTGTCCGCCCGAGCAGCACTTCCTCACCCTCAAGCAGGCGGACGCGCAGCTCGCCACCGCGCTCGTGCTGGAGGGCGGTGGCCTGGCGCTGACCCCGAGCGAGCAGCCGCCAGTGCTCTTCGCGTTCGGCACCACGCAGGACCTGCGCGAGGCCATCCTCGCCCACCACGGCGAGGACGGTGCCCTCAGCCCGTTGGTGGAGCGGCTGCAGCGCTGGCGCGACATGCGCATCGCCTGCGCCATCGCCTGCGGCACCCTGAGCCAGGCCGACCGGCTCAAGCGCCTGCTGCTGGACCGCAACATCATGGTCCGCCTCTACGACGAGCCGCTCGGAGACCCGGGCAAGCTGTACGAGGCCTCCGTCTATGCCCACCTCTTCACGGGCGAGGTGAGCCAGGGCTTCGTGGATGGCTCGGGCGGGCTGGCGGTGCTGGCCGACGAGGAGATCTTCGGGGTCCGCGCGCGTCGCCGGGTGCGCCGCGCCAAGCGCACGGAGGGCTTCGGGGCCGGCTTCCAGGACTTGAAGGAAGGCGACCTCATCGTCCACACCGACTTCGGCATCGGCCGCTACGCGGGCCTGACGAAGATGCAGGTGAACGGTGTGCCGGGCGACTTCCTCCTCCTGGAGTACGCGGGCCGGGACAAGATCTACCTGCCGGTGAGCCGCATGCGGCTCATCCAGAAGTTCACCGGCGGAGACCCCACCAAGGTCCAGCTCGACAAGCTGGGCACCACGAGCTGGGAGAAGACGAAGAAGCGCGTCAAGGAGCAGCTGCTCAAGATGGCGGCGGAGCTCCTGCAGATCGCCGCCGCGCGCAAGGCGCACCCCGGCCACGCCTTCTCCGCGCCGGACCGGTACTTCAACCAGTTCGAGGCGGACTTCGAGTTCGAGGAGACTCCCGACCAGGCCAAGGCCATCGAGGACGTGCTCTCCGACATGCAGAAGCCGCTGCCCATGGACCGGCTGGTGTGCGGCGACGTCGGCTACGGCAAGACGGAGGTGGCTATGCGCGCCGCCTTCAAGGCCACGCTGGACCGCAAGCAGGTGGCGGTGCTGGTGCCCACCACGGTGCTGGCCCAGCAGCACTTCCTCTCCTTCAAGAAGCGTTTCAAGGACTACCCCGTCACCGTGGAGGTCATCTCCGGGCTGAAGAAGCCGGCCGAGGTGCGGGAGATCCTCAAGCGCTCCCAGGACGGCAAGGTCGACATCCTCATCGGCACGCACAAGCTGCTGGCCGGGGACGTGGCCTTCAAGGAGCTGGGGCTGCTCATCGTCGACGAGGAGCAGCGCTTCGGCGTGAAGCAGAAGGAGCAGCTCAAGAAGCTGCGCACCCAGGTGGACGTGCTCACGCTCACGGCCACCCCCATCCCCCGCACGCTCCACATGTCCATGTCCGGCGTGCGCGACATGAGCATCATCGCCACCCCGCCCCAGGATCGACGCGCCATCCGCACCTTCGTGATGAAGTTCGATCCGCCCGTCATCAAGGAGGCCATCGAGCGCGAGGTGGGCCGCGGCGGGCAGGTGTTCTTCGTCCACAACCGCGTGCAGTCCATCGCCTCCATGGAGCGGCTGCTGCGCGAGCTGGTGCCCCAGGTCTCCATCGGCGTGGCCCACGGGCAGATGGGCGAGGGCCAGCTCGAGAAAGTGATGCTGGCGTTCACCGAGAAGAAGTTCCAGGTGCTCCTGTGTACCTCCATCATCGAGAGCGGCATCGACATCTCCAGCGCCAATACGATGATCATCAACCGCGCGGACGCCTTCGGCCTGGCTCAGCTCTACCAGCTGCGCGGGCGCGTGGGCCGCTCCAAGGAGCGCGCGTACGCGTACCTGCTCGTGCCGGCGCGCCGGACGATTACGCGGGACGCGCAGCGGCGCCTGGAGGTGCTGCAGAACTTCACCGAGCTGGGCGCGGGCTTCTCCATCGCCAGCCATGACCTGGAGATCCGCGGCGCGGGCAACCTGCTGGGCGAGAAGCAGTCGGGCGCCATCGCCGAGATTGGCTTCGACATGTACGCGCAGCTGCTCGAGGAGGCCGTGGCGGAGCTGCAGGGCCAGCCGCCTCGACAGCAGATCGAACCCGAAATCACCCTGCCCATGCCGGCGCTCATCCCCGACGACTACGTGCCGGACGTGCATCAGCGGCTCGTCTTCTACAAGCGCTTCAGCCAGGCCAGCCACCCGGACGAGGTGACGGACCTGCGCGCCGAGCTGGTGGACCGCTTCGGCGAGGCGCCCGACGAGGTGGACAACCTCTCGGAGACGACGCTGCTGAAGATCGACATGCGGGACTTGCGGCTGCGCGCCCTGGAGTCGGGCACCGGGCGGCTGGTGGTGACGCTGGGCGCCGACGCGCTGCTGGACGGGCCCAAGGTGGCCATGCTCGTGCAGCGCTCCAAGGGCGTCTACCGCCTCACCCCGGACATGAAGCTCATCGCCAAGGTCCCCGAAGGCACCCAGGGCCATGCCCTCATCCTGGAGGCCAAGAAGGTGCTGCGCGATCTGAACACCTGCGCGCTGCCCCAGGCCTAGAAACGCTCGCGCCCCAGGGAGTGAGTCCCCTGGGGCGCGGCGCTTCAGCTCTTTCCCACGCTCGCTTCCTACTTCAGCCAGCGACGACGACGGCTCAGCAGCGCCATGCCGATCATCAGCAGCGGCATCAGCGAGCTGGCGGCGGAGCTGTTCGACGAGCAGCCGCAGCCGCCGCCGTCCTCCTCGTCACCCCCACCGCCGCCGTTGTCGTTGCGCGGCTGCACGGCGATGGACACCGTGTCCTCACCGCTGGCGCCCTGGGCGTCGGTCACCTTCAGCGAGAACGTGAGCACCGTGTTGCTGTCCACGTCCGGCGCCGTGAAGCTGGCCGAGGCCGTGTTGGCCCCCATCAGCGTCACGCTCGGGCCCGCCGTCTGGGTCCACGCGTAGGTCAGCGCGTCCCCATCCGCGTCCGTGCCAGCGCCGCTCAGCGTCACCGTGGCGCCCTCGTTCACCGAGCGGTCCGCGCCCGCGCTGGCCGTCGGCGCGCGGTTCTGGCTCTCGGTCACGTTGCGCACGGTGATGCTCACCGTGTCCTTGGCGGACAGCGTCCCGTCGCTCACCGTCACCTCGAAGGTGAACACCGCGTCGGCCTCCACGCTCGGAGCGGTGAAGCCCGGCTGAGCGGTGGTGGCGTCGCTCAGCGTCACCGCCGTGCCCGCCGTCTGCTCCCACGCGTAGGTGAGCGTGTCGCCGTCAGCATCCGACGAGCCGCGAGCATCCAGCGCCACGGCCGTGCCCTCGTCGACCGTCCGGTCCTCGCCCGCGTTGGCCATTGGCGCCACGTTGGGCGGACGCACGGTGACGTTCACCGAGTCGGTCACGAAGCTGCCACCGTCGTTCACCGTCATCGTGAACGTGAGCACCGTGCTGGCGGTCACCGCCGGAGCGGTGAACGTCGGCGTCCGGGTGGCGGAGTCTTCCAGCGCCACCACCGGCGTGCCCCCGGTCTGCGCCCAGGAGTAGCTCAGCGTGTCGTTGTCCGCGTCCGTGGCCGAGCCGCTCAGCGCCACCGCGGCGCCCGCGAGCACCGTCTGGTCCGCGCCCGCGTTGGCCACCGGCGGGGTGTTGCCCTCGCACGTGTCCTGCTCCGGCACGAGCGTCGGGAACGGCGTGTTGGTGATGCCGGTGAACACCAGGTTGTCGATGTCCCAGCCGTTCGCGCCCACACCCAGGTCCGTGCCGATGCGGAAGCGAAGCTTCACGGTCTGCCCCTGGTAGGCCGTCCCCAGGTTGACGTTGACGTCCAGCCAGTTCGGGTAGCCCGAGCTGGTGCCGGAGTAGGCCATCCGACCCTCGATGGGGTTGTCGCCGCCCGTCTCGATTTCACCCACGTAGCCCTGGCCGCTCGCGATGGAGGCGCCGATGTCCGTCCACGTCAGGCCGCCATCCGTGGAGATTTCAATGACACCACCGTCGAACCAGGCGGCGGCGGTGCCCTCGAAGGTGTAGCGGTGCTTGAAGGTGAAGCGGAAGTCCCCGGTGGAGCCCACCTCGAGCCCCGGCGAGACGAGGTAGCTGTCCGCGGCCAGCGGCGCGTCGGCGCCGTGGTGGTAGTGGACATCCGCCGCCTCCTCATGGCGCTCCCAGTCCTGGTAGTCGCCCAGCTCCATGTCGTGGCTGGCCGTCCACACCGCCGCGCTGTGGCTGGCGCGGCTCTCCACGTCATCCGACGCGGAGGTGGCCAGCGCATCATCGCTGTTGACGCGCAGCTTGAACTCGTAGTCCCGAGTGCCGGGGATGGACTGCCCCTCGTCACCATAGGTCACCTTGATGTCGACCAGCTCGATGCCCGTCGCGCCATCCAACGTGACGGCAATCTCTCCAATGGCCGACTCGAAGGGCTCCAGGGCCGGGAAGTTGACGCGCCCGCCGTTGGCGAAGGTGAGGCCCGTGCCCGCCGCCGCGGAGACGTGCGCGGTGGACTGGGTCAGCCGCTCGGTACCCGTGTTGGTCAGCTCCACGAGCACCACGCCCGCCTCCTTGTTGTCCAGCACCATGTCCGCGTCACAGGCGTTGGAGTTCTCGGTCAGCTCCGCGGACGTCAGGTCCACGTCCTTGCCGGTGGAGAAGCTCTCCACCACACCCGCGTGGCTGGTGGAGCCGCGCGCCGGCGCCTTGGCGCGCAGACCCGCGCCACGGCGAGCAAAGGCCGCGTGACACTTCCGGAAGTCCGCCTTGTCGAGCGCGTAGACGCCCGCCAGGAACGCGTCACGCGCCTCGAGGAACGTGGGCGAGGACGGGGTGAGCAGGTAGCCCCGCACCACGTAGGTCTTCATGCGCTCCTGCGCTTCCGCGAAGGCGTGCGTGTTGAGCAGCGACGCGTAGCACTCCCAGAGCATCGAGGCCCACACCTCACCGGAGTTGTGAACCTCGGAGTTGACGCCACCGGAGTCCGGGCTGATGGGCGCCGTGGTCGGCAGCGCCACGCCGTTCTCGATGTGCTTGAAGGTGAGCGGGTTCTTGGCGAAGTCCGTGGAGTACGGGAAGCGACGCAGCGCGTACAAGTAGCCGTCGTTGCCGCCGCCGCTGGAGGCGTAGCCGCCCGTGGCGTAGGCGCCCTGCCAGGTGTTGTTGCCGGGCTCGCCCTTGTCCTCCGCGCGAACCTCCATCAGCAGCGCGTGGAAGTCCGCCCAGCCCTCGCCCATCGAGCGGCCCTGGTTGTTGCCCAGGCCGCTGGCGTTGCCGATGAGGCGGTTGGAGATGTAGTGGCCCCACTCGTGCGCCACGACGGCGTTGTCCAGCGAGCCATCGCGGTACACATCCGGCTCCCCGGCGAACATGCGCACCGTCACGCCGTTGGGCAGCTCGGGCTTGATGAGGTTGCCGTCCGCCAGGCTCAGCGAGAGCGTGGGGATGGTGATGGAGGGGTCGCTGCCGCCCATGCCCGGGGGAGCGCCCGCCGCGTTGTTGACGATGATGACGGCCGCGGCGCCCGCGTCCTGCGCGTTCTTCGTCTTGATGGCGAAGCCGCAGGTGCCACGGTCGATGACGGCGATCTTTCCGGAGACGGCCGCCGCGTTGGCGAAGGGCACCTCGCAGCCGTCCGTCAGGGAGCCACCACCCGCGTCCTGCACGAGGACCATCTGGCCGGTGACCTCGAACGACAGGGGCCCGAAGGCCGCCGTGTTCGTGCTGTACGCACGCGCGATGCTCGCCGGCGAGAGCACTTTGAGGGAGATCTCCACGTTGGGAGTGAACAGGTACATCTGCATGCGCGGCCGGCCACCGTCGGCCGGCGTGGACATGTTGGCGTTGTTGAGGCCGCTGAAGTCCTGGGCCTCGGCCTTCAGGCTGTCGCCCGCGACACCGCCGCGACCGTAGTTGTCGGCCTGCGCGTTGCCGGCCGCCTCGTCGAAGCCGTAGTCGTAGAACCAGTCGTGCAGGAAGTTGGTGACGTAGAACAGCTGCGTCACCGCCGCCTTCTGCTGGTCGAGGGAGGCGTCGGGCTCGAGCGTCACGTCATAGACGCGATCGAAGGCGCCCGGCGCGGTGACGTCGGCGCGGAAGTCCTCGGCGTCCTTGCCGTCGGCGCCGGAGATGTCCGCGTACGCGTCGATGTTGTTGCCCACCGTCTCGGTGGCGCCCGCCGGCAGCCAGGGGTCATCCGCGCTGAAGGGCGTGTTCTCCAGGGTGATGAGCTCGGGGGCAACGAAGGGGGCCTGGTAGCCGTTCGGCGTGCCCGTGGGGTGCGGCGTGCCGGCGAGCCCCTGCGGACCGTCGTAGGGGATCTTGTCCTCGGGGTGCGCCCACACGCGGTAGGAATAGGCGTCGGAGACGGTCAGGTTGTTGCGGAACAGCAGCTGCCCGTCCTTCGCGGAGATGACGTAGGAGTAGTAGTCCGAGTCGGTGCGGCCCGCGGCGCCGGTGTTGAGCTCCAGGTACCAGGCGGGAACCAGCTGGTCGGCCAGCGGGAAGAAGACGCGCTTGGCGCGCGCCGGCGTCACCATCCGCGCCGCGTGGCGGGAGACAGCGGCCGGGGCGAGCTCGAAGGAGGTGTACGCGCCCTTGGGCTTCCCGAAGAGTACGAGGCTGGCCGGGTCGAGCTGCTCGCCGTTGAGGTCCGCGAAGGCCTTGGCGATGGCGGCCGGCGCATCCAGCCGGAAGGCCAGCTTGGGGCTGCCGGACGTGGAGCTGGCGTGCGGGGCGAGGCGGCCGGAGATGGCGACGACCTCACGGCGCTCGTTCAGCAGCAACCGGACCTGCTGGCGGAACACCTCGACCCCATCCACGTCCTGGTGGAAGGTGACGAGGGTGGCGCCACGGCCCATGTCCCGAACCTCCGCCTTGAGCGCGGAGGCCACCTGCGGCGACAGCTTGTAGAGCTTGGCGAGCAGGCCCATGTGAACGCGCGCCGCCTGCTCCGGCGACATGCGCTGCAGCGCCGACTTCAGCCGGTCATCCACCTGGGAGGTGTTGCCCCAGATGAAGGTGGGCGTGCCCGTGCGCGCCTCGAAACCCGAGATACGCGCGCCCTTGACCTTCGACTGCAGCTGCAGGCGGGACTCCGCCCGAGGCGCTCCCTCACCATCGAAGGATGTATCGATGTTCGGGAGGTCCTTCGCGCTTGCTGACGGCCCCGATGCCGCTAGCAAAAGGCCGGAGATGGCCGATAACCATCGCTTCACAGTAGACCCCTTGTAGGAAAGGACAGAGCGCCCACGTGCCCGATACGTCCCCTGGGGCGCTCCGTGTCCTGGCGCGTACACGCCAAGGCTGGGTCACTGTAAGCAATGTCTAATGTGTCAGAAAAGAGACACAGTGTAGAATGGCCTACCGTATAGGCGTAGGCGCCGGCAGGTAGCCCGGCACGGGGCCGGACGAAGGCGCCTGCGGGGCCTTTGGATCCACCTGCAACTTCTGCAGGGCCGCCTCGTCGGTGCGGAAGCTGGCGCGCTCCTGGAGCTCCTCGGTGAACTTCGCCACCGCCACGTCGCGGCGCTCGCGGGTGATGCGGGCGCGCAGCATGGAAGTCACGGCTTCCAGGGATTGGTTCTTCTCGGGGCGCAGGTCCGTGAGCTTGAGCAGGTGGAAGCCCTTGTCGGACTCCACGAGGGGCGAGAGGTCGCCCACCTTCTTGAGCTGGCCGGCGGCGGTGGCGACCTCGGCGCCCAGCCGGGTCTTCAGGTCGTCCGCCGTGACGAGGTGGGTGTCGGCGTCGGCGGGCTTGGCGGCGGGGTCGCCAGAGGCCTCGGAGATGAGGGCGTCGAAGCCATCGAAGTCCAGCGGCTGGAGCGCGCGCACCTTCTCCAGGAGCGCCTGGGCCTGCTTCTTCTTCGCGGCGCGGTCGGCGCTGCCCTTGGGAGCGGGCACCAGCAGGTGCGAGTAGCGCGAGCGCGCCGGCTGAACGAACTCGGCCTTGTGTGACTCGTAATAGGCGGCGATGTCCTCGTTGGTGACGGCGGCGGCCTTCTCGTCGAACTCCTTGAAGAGCAGCCGCTGCACCATGGCGCGCTTCATCGCCTCCTGCACCTCGGGGTCGCTCTCCAGGCCACGGCGGCGGGCCTCGGCGGCGAAGAGCTCGAAGCGCCCCAGGCCCTCGGCGTACTCACGGCGCTTCTCCGGAGTCTCGACGCGGGCGCGCGCCGCCGGGTTCATCTGCGCCACGTGGCCCTGCAGCTCCTCGAGGGTGATGGAGCCGCCCTGCCACGTCACCACCGGTGTGCCCTGCTTGGGAGCGGTGGACGTGGCGGACGAGGAGCCCTCCTTCTTGTCGCAGCCGGACAGCAGGAGGAACGAGAGCGCGGAGAAGGACAGGAGACGGGAGAGGCGCATAGGGGCGAGGCGACTCGCTAGCACCCTCCCACCGGAACCGGCAAGGCGTACGTGGCCCGCCTGCCCGGTGGGAGGCCGTCCCCCCGGCCATGCCCTCAGCGGCACCACCGCCGGCGGCTCAGCAGCGCCAGGCCCAGCAGCAGCACCGGCATCAGCGTCCCCGCGCTGGCGTTGGATGACGCGCAGCCACAGCCGCCGCCGTCATCGTCACTTCCACCAACGCCTCCGCCGTTGTTGCGCGGCTGCACGGCGATGGACACCGAGTCCTCGGCGCTGGAGCCCTGGGCGTCGGTCACCTTCAGCGTGAACCGGAGCAGCGTGTTGCTGTCCACGTCCGGCGCCGTGAAGCTGGCGGACGCGGTGTCGGCGCCCGTCAGTGTCACGCTCGGGCCCGAAGTCTGCGTCCACGCGTAGCTCAGCGCGTCCCCTTCCGCGTCCGTGCCGCTGCCACCCAGCGTCACCGTGGCACCCTCCGTCACCGACCGGTCCGAGCCCGCGTTGGCCACCGGCGCGGTGTTGCCTTCCTCGGGCACGTCGCGCACGGTGATGTTCACCGTGTCCGTGGCCGACAGCGCCCCATCGCTCACCGTCAGCTCGAAGGTGAGCACCGTGTCCGCCGTTACCTCGGGCGCGGTGAAGCCCGGCTGCGCGGTGCTGGCCTCGCTCAGTGTCACCGTCGGGCCCGCCGTCTGCGTCCACGTGAACGTCAGCGGGTCGCCCTCCGGTTCCGTCGAGGCGCGACCGTCCAGCGTCACCGCCGTGCGCTCGTCCACCGTCCGCTCCGGCCCCGCGTCGGCCACGGGCCCAAGGTTCACCTGACGCACCGTGACGCTCACCGTGTCCGTGCTCGACAGCGTGCCGTCGCTCACCGTCAGCTGGAAGGTGAGCACCGTGTCCGCTGCCACCTGGGGCGCGGTGAAGCCGGGCCGGGCGGTACTGGCTTCGCTCAGCGTCACCGTCGGGCCCGCCGTCTGCGTCCACGCATGGCTCAGCGTCGAGCCCGGGTTGGGGTCCGAGGAGCCCGTCCCGTCCAACACCACGCTGGAGCCCTCGTCCACCGACTGATCCGGACCGGCGTCCGCCACCGGCGGCTCGTTCACGCACTGGGTGGGCTCCTCGACGAGCGAGGGGAAGGGCGTGTTGGTGATGCCGGAGAAGCTGAGGTTGTCGATGTCCCAGCCCGCCTCGCCGATGCTGTTGTCCGTGCCGATGCGGAAGCGCACGCGCACCGTCTGCCCCTGATACGCCGTGCCGAGATCGACAGTGACGGGGAGCCAATCCGGGTAGTTCTCGCTCACGTCGCCATAGGCGGACCGTCCGCCCAGCGGGTTTCCGCTCCCGTCGAAGATGACCGCGACATAGCCAGGGCTGGCGGACTCGCCGATGTCCGTCCACGTCGCCCCATCATCCGTGCTCAGCTCGATGACGCCTCCGTCATAGATGTCGATGGAGTCGGCCTCGAAGATGAAGCGGTGGAGGAACGTAAAGCTGAAGTTGCCCGTGGGCGACACCTGGAGCGGCGGCGAGGTGAGGTGGATGTCTGCCTTCACGGGCGCGTTCACGCCGAGGAAGAAGTGCTCCAGGGGCGTCTCGGCGTGGCGGAGCCAGGGCTGGTAGTTGCCCAGGCTCGTGTCGCGCCCGGGCGTCCACACCTGCAGATCGCTCTCCACATCGTCCGAGGCGGAGGAGGCGGGCAGCTCGTCCGCATGGACACGCTCGGAGAAGGTGACCGTCCGGTCTCCGGGGATGGCCTGCTGCCCGTCCCGGTAGGTGATCTCGAAGGTGACGAAGCGGAGTGACCCCGGACCGCTCATGGAGGCGGGCAGATCGACCGTGGCCGAGTCGAAGGGCTCGATGGCGGGGAAGGAGATCGACCCACCGTTGCCGAGGGTGACTCCCGGCTCGGTCGTGGAGACGTTGGCGGTGGTGGCCGTCAGCGTCTCCGTGCCCGTGTTGTACAGCGTCACGCGCAGCAGGGCGGGCTCTCCATCATCCACCACCCCATCGTTGTCGCAGCCGCCGGGCGCCTCCACGAAGCGCGCGCTCTCGAACTCCACGTCCTTGCCGGTGACGAAGCTCTCCTCCAGGCCCGAATGGTCCGTGGAGTCTCGGTGCGGCGCCACCGCTCGCAGGCCCGCGCCGCGGCGGGCGAAGGCGGCATGACACAGGCGATAGTCCCGTGGGTCGTTCGAATAGGCGGCCAGCAGCAGCGCGTCGCGCGCCTCGAGATAGGTAGGGGAGAACGGCGTGAGCTGGTAGCCCAGGACGAGGTAGCGCTTCATCCGCTCCCGCGCCTCGTCGAAGGTGAGCCTCGGCCGGTCGTTCAGCAGCGCCGTGTAGCACTCCCAGAGCATCGTCGCCCACACCTCGCCGGAGTTGTGGACCTGCACGTTCGGAGTGCTCGCCAGGCGCGGGTTTACCGGCACATCCTGGGGCAGGCTGATGCCGTTGCGGATGTGCTTGAACGTGAGCGCGTTGCGGGTGAAGTCCGTCGAGTACGGGTAGCGCCGCTGTCCCCAGTAGTACCCATCGTTGCCCCCACCGCTGGAGACGTACCCCGCGAAGGTGTAGCTGCCCTGGAAGCTGTCATTGTCGGGCAACTGCGCGTCCTCCTCGCGCACCTGCATCAACAGGGCATGGAAGTCTCCCCAGCCCTCGCCCATGGCGCGGCCCTGGTTGTTCGTCAGGCCGGCGCCGTTGCCGATGAGGCGGTTGGAGATGAAGTGGCCCCACTCGTGCGCCACGATGGAGTTGTCGATGGAGCCATCGCGGTGCGGCGCTCCCTCGCGAAACAGGGTCGCCGTCACCGTCGTGGTGGGCAGCTCCGCCTTGATGCGGTTGGCATCCCCCTGGCTCATCGAGAGCGAGGGGATGGTGATGGTGGCATCGGTGCCGGTCAGCGCGGGCGGCGCGCCTGGCAGGTTGTGGGCGATGATGACGCCCACGGCTCCCGCGACCTGCGCGTTCTTCACCTTGACGTTGGCGTTGCAGTTGCCGCGTTCGATCACCGCGATCTTTCCGACCACATCCGTGGTGATGGCCTGGCAGCCATCATCGATGTTGCCGGTGCTGTCCTGCCCGCGCGCCACCGCGCCCGTGACTTCGAAGCCCTGCGGACCGAAGGAGGCCGTGGCCACGGAGTACTCGCCCGCGATGGCCTCGGGTGAGAGAACGGTGATGACATTTCGGGTGTTGGGCGCGAACAGGTACATCTGCATGCGCGGCCGGGCGCCGTCGGCGGGGACCAGCATGTTGGCGTTGTTCACGCCGCTGTAGTCCTGGGCCTCGGCCTTCAGGCTGTCAGCGGCCAACCCGCCCCGGCCGAAGTTGTCGGCCTGCGCGTTGCCTGCCGCCTCGTTGAAGCCCGCGTCGTAGAACCAGTCGTGCAGGAAGTTGTTCACGTAGAACAACTGCGTCAGCGCCGCCATCCGCTGGTCCTGGGTGACGCCCGGCTGTTGGGTGACGTCGTAGACGCGGTCGAAGCCGCCCGGCGCGGTGACGGTGGCGCGGAAGTCCGAGGCATCCTTTCCATCCGCCCCGGAGATGTCCACGTAGGCATCGACGTTGTTGCCCACCGTCTCGGTGGCGCCCGCCGGCAGCCAGGGATCATTCCGACTGAAGGGCGCGTTCTGAAGGGTGACGAGCTCCGGGGCGATGAAGGGCGCTTGATAGCCATTCGGCCTGCCCACGGGGTGCGGCGTGGCGACGAGCCCCTGCGGGCCATCGTGGGGCAGGAAGGGAGCCGCCGTGTCCGCCCAGACCCGATAGGAGAAGGAGTCCGCGACGGTGAGGTTGTGGCGGAACAGCAGCCGCCCGTCCTCCGCGGAGACCACATAGGCGTAGGCGTCCGCGTCCTGGCTGGAGGGCGCGCCGGTGTGCAGCTCCACGTACCAGGCTGGCACCAGCCGCTCCGGGAGCGAGAAGAAGACGCGCTTGGCGCGCGCCGGGGTCACCATCCGCGCCGTGTACCGGCTGCTCTCGGCCGCCACGAAGTCATAGGAGGTGTACGGCCCCTGCGGATCTCCCACCCGCGCCAGGCTCGTCGCCTCCACCGCCTGCGCGTTCAGATCCTCGTATGCCCGGGCGATGGCCCTCGGCGCATCCAGGGAGAAGCGCAGCTTGCCCGCGCGCGACTCCGGTGCCACGTGCGGGGTGAGATAGCCCGAGAGGGCGAGCAGCTCGTGGCGCTCGGTCATCAGCACCGTGAGTGACTCGCGGAAGATCTCGATGCCCTCCAGCTCCTGGCGGAAGGTGACGCGCACCGAGGCGCTGCCCGGTACGGGCTCCGCCACCGTGGCCGGCACCCAGGCCGCCACCTCGGGGGTGAGCCCGTAGAGCGTGCCCATCCGTTCCAGGTGGACGCGCGCGGCCTGCTCGGGGCCCATGCGCTTCAGCCCGGACAAGGAGCGCGGATCCACCGCGGAGCGACTGCCCCACACGAGGGTGGGCACGCCCAGCCGCGAGTCGGTCCGCAGCACGTGGGCTCCCGGCGGCGCGGCGAGCCGGCGCAGCCCCGCGCGGGGCGGAGACGCGGTGCTCGTGGCGAGCGCATCGAGGGTGGGAAGGTCCCGGGCATCGGCCGCCCCGCCTCCCAATGCCAGCAGGAGGCCAGTCACGGCCAGAACGTGTCGCTTCACGATTGCCCCCGATACAGAGAGAGAACTACCCGCAGAAGTGGGTGATGGCTCGCGAGAGTACCGCTTCGCAGCGCACCAGGTCTTCCGTGGGCACGTACTCGCCCGTCTGGTGGGCCACCCGGATGTCTCCGGGCCCGAAGACCACCGCCTCCGCGCCCAGCGCCGTGAGCTGGGGGGCCTCGGTGCCGAACGACACCGTGACCGGCGCGTTGCCCGAGGCCTCGGCGAGGAAGCGCACTACCTCCGCGTCCGGCCGGGTGCTCACACCCTGGTCCGTGCGCAGCACGCGGATGTGTGCCTCGTACGCCGGCTCGGCGCGCACCAACTCCTGGCGGATGTGCTCCATCAGCTCCACCACGCGCTGGGGCGACTGGCCGGGGATAGGCCGCCACTCCACCGTGAAGCGGCACTGGCCCGGGAGGATGTTCTTCGCCTTGCCGCCCTGGATGAGCCCCACGTTCACCGTGGTGAAGGGAGGCTCGAAGCCCTCATCCCGCTCCTCGCGCAGCACCGTGCGCGCGACTTCTTCCAGCCGGTGGAGAAAGCGCCCCGCGCGGAAGATGGCCGAGGCCCCCGTGTCCGGGTAGGCGCTGTGGCCTTCCTTGCCCAGCACCTCCACCTCCGCCAGGCAGTAGCCCTTGTTGGCGCGCACCGGCTTGAGGGTGGTGGGCTCGCCCACGATGGCGTGCCGCGCCCGGCCCAGCCCTGCCTCCACCAGCCGCTTGGCGCCCACCAGCCCCACTTCCTCGTCCGCCGTGAGCACCACCATCAGCGGGGCCTTCAGGGACTGAGCCCGGGTGGCCGCGTGCAGCGCACAGGCGATGAAGCCCTTGGTGTCACAGGCGCCGCGTCCGTAGAGCCGCCCTTCCTTCTCCGTCAGGCGCAGCGCGTCCTTCCACGCCACGTCATACGGCACGCAGTCCGAGTGCCCCACCAGCGCCAGCGCCGCCCTCCCCTCGCCCCCGCCCTTCACGGCCACGAGGTTCACCTTCTCCACGCCCGCGTCGTCCTTGTAGCGCTGGCGCTCGGCGGCGAAACCGGCGGCCTCCAGGAGGCCCTGCGCGTAGTCGATGAGCGGAGCGTTGGGGCGCGCCGAGGTGGTGTCCAGCGCCACGAGGTCCGTCAGGAGGGCCCGCAGCGCGGGCAGCGTGTCGTTCACGGGTACAGCCTCCGAGCAAGCGCATGAAAGGCACGGCCGGACTCCTCCGCGCGCGGATGCTGGCCCTCCCGCACCACGAGCCGCCCCTCCACCGCCACCTCGCGCACGGCCGCCTTGTCTGCTCCGAGGACGATGCCCGCCAGCAGCGAAGCAGGGCTGGCACCCACCAGCGAGGGGTGGTTCAGGTCCACGGTGAAGAAGTCAGCGGGTGCGCCCGGCTCCAGCTTGCCCACGGGCAGCGCCAGGCTCCGCGCGCCGTTCACCGTGGCCATCTCGAAGAGCCGCGCCGCCAGCCCGTCCACCGTGCCCGTGCCCGGGTCGAGCACCGCGCGCCTCAGCCGGGAGAGCCGCAAGTGCCCCTCGAGCTGTCGCGCCTCGTCCAGCAGGTCCACGGTGGCCTGGCTGTCCGAGCCCAGGCACAGCCGCGCTCCTTCGCGCGCCAGCGCATCCGCGGGGACGATGCCGTCTCCCAGGTTGCGCTCCGTGGAAGGACAGGCGCACACGCCCGCGCCCACCTCTCCGAGCATCCGCGCTTCGTCTTCCGTCACATGCACCGCGTGTACCGCGGTGAAGCGCTCCTCGAGCAGCCCCAGCTCCTCGAGCAGCTCCACGGGCCGCAGGTTGTGCTCGGCCTTGCAGGCTTCAATCTCCTTGGGCTGCTCGGCCACGTGCATGTGCATCGGGAAGTCTCCGCGAACTCCGGAGAGCACCTCGAGCCACTCGCGCGGTACCGCGCGCACGCTGTGCGGGGCCATGCCGATACTCACGCACGCCTCGCCTTGCGTCTGCCGGATCAACGCCTCGACCGTGGAAAGGAAGGTGTCCACGTCTCGGTCGATGAAGCGGCGCTGCCTAGGGTTGTCCGGCGCTTGGAAGCCGGCGCGCGCGTAACCCACGCGCAGGAGGACGATGCGGATGCCCACGTCCCGCGCCGCGCGAATCACCTCGCGCGCCAGGGTGTTGCGATCGGCATAGGGCGTGCCGTCGGGCTGGTGGTGCAAGTAGTGGAACTCGCCCACGGTGGTGATGCCCGCGAGCAGCATCTCCAGGAAGGCCTGCCGCGAGGCGGCGTAGATGTCCTCGGGCGTGAGGGTCTCGGCGGCGCGGTACATGGCCTCGCGCCAGCTCCAGAAGTCGTCCGAACCACTGCCCGCGGCGACATACTCCGTGCGCCCGCGAATGAGCCGCTGGAAGGCATGGGAGTGGCCGTTGACGAGCCCCGGCAGCAGCGCCCGCCCGGGCAGCCGGACGACGTTGGCGCCGGCGGGAACCGGACCTTCCTCCAGGATGCGGCCATCGGCGCCCACATGCAGGGCACGGCCTTCGTGGAGTCGGCCCTGCGAATAGAGGAAATCCGGCTGGTAGACGGTGGTGGCGCTCACCCAGGAGAGCCTACGCCACTCCGCCGAGGCTCGCAGCAGCTAGGTAGGTAGAACCCACTCGGGTCGTGGGGACCTGAATAGCAACGAGACAGGTTTCCGCGCGTGCATTCGCTCATTCGGAGTGTATGCAAGCTATTCCAGGTAGCTCAGCTCCGCCTCCGCGTGCTGCCGGTACAGAGGCACGATCTCGACAGCGAGCACACCCTCGAGAAGCTTCCGCGCTCCAGCGGTGTCACCCGCCTCCTTGCAGCGGTTGGCTTCGGAGATGGCGCGCATCAGGCGCCGCGAGCCCTCGCGGATGCGGCGGCACATTTCCCGAATGAGCATGGCTGCATCAGAGGGACTCACCAACGCCCTATGTGCTTGCTCCTCCGGGATGGCCACCTCTCGCGCGACACGCCGGAGCAGGTCCGTCACGTCTGGAGTGAGATTGAGCACCTCGCCCTGGTCGAGGCGCTTCTCCCACTCCCGGACCTTGTCCCAATCGTGTTGCTCGTTCATCAGAGCACCTTTCCCTTTCGGGTGCAGAGATGGAACGGCCATTGTCGCTGTCCTTCGCAGTACCGAAAGCAGGCGTAGCAGTCTCCTACCCAGCCCTTCTGGTCCTTACAGGCGACATAGGTATCCTTGCAGTGCTGCCTCCACCCATCGTCAGGGTCGTCTACCCCTCTCGCTGCGTCCTGGGCGCCATCCGCTTCCGCTGCTTCATCCACGACAGGTTGGGTAGCTTCGTTGAGGACCCTCACCCCGTTGAGAACTTCGGCCACTTCCACTGCGGTGGCACCGCAGCTCTCCATGGGAGTGAGCGGGAACTTCTTGATGCAGCAGACGATCGAAGGGTCTCTGGGCAGGCAATTGACCACCGCCGACTGGGCCAAGTACGTGGGCAGCTCTACCGTGGGCTGTTGAAGCGTGGGCTCCTTCACCGTGGGCTGCTGCACCACGGAGTGCCCTCCTGCCGCACAGCTCGATGCGAGCACCCCTATGAGAGAAGCCAGGCCGAGAACGAGACCGTGGCGCGAGTTCTTCATGTGAACCACAGTAACCCGGAAGGCATGACGGCCCCAGACCGCTCCTGCGGCCAGTTCCGTCCTCCCACGTGGCGCGAGGCTCCGAGCCGCTGAGAGAGCGGAGCCCCCGGCTTTGGGGAGCCCACCTCTTCAAGGTCGGGCCACCCAAATCCTCTCCGGTCATGCCGAGCCCCAGGTTTATCGAGCCTGGTCCTGAGAGGGGTGAGCCTTCGTGTCGAGCCCGGGCTGTCCCAGCCCCTGCGTCACCACCGGCAAAGAGGCCGTGACGGGGCCCACGTAGAAGACGCCGTGGTAGCCCTCCTCGTTCGGCCCGCCCCAGAGATGCACGAAGAAGCGGTCCCCGTTGTCCTTGCCCTTGGCTTCCTTCACTCCGCACTCCAGCTGCTCGCCCTTCGCCCCTACCGCGCAGATCCATGCCGTGCCGCTGTTGTAGGCCATGTCCAGCGCCACCAACTTCTCGTGCTGCTCGGAGAGGAACATGCCCATGGGCCGGTACTTCGCGTCCCACGGCAGTCCGGGAGCCGTGCGTGGGTGGATGTTGCCCGACAGCACCAGGAAGAAACGTCGCGGGCTTTGGCGTACGAAAGAGAGCACCGTGGCCGCCATGGCCTCCTCGCGTGCCTGCCCCTGCTGCTTCGGATGGTCGAACACGAACACATCCACGTCCAGCCCCTGCGCCCGCAGTCGCCTCAGCTGATCCAACAGGTTCGCCATTCCCTCGCTGCCGCGCCCGTCCGGGAAGGGACTTCTCCAGAAGGGTGCTTCCATCAGCTTCAGCCAGTCGTCATCCGTGCCAGCGCTGCGGAGGAACGTCGCCACGCGCTGCTGGTTCTCCGCGGGCAGTTCCAGTCCCACGGTCACCGGCGTGCCCGACGACGCCGTCTGGCAGACGCTCTGCGCCACGAAGCGCGGCACCTCCTGGGTGCCGTGCATCTCGCCCAGCAGCATCACCCGGCCCTCCTGCACCTGCGGAGACAGACCGATGATGGGCATGCCGCACTCGAGCGCCACCGGGGAGGCCGGAGCGCTCTCCTTCGCTGGCGCCTGAGCCACGCTCTGGGCCGGCTCCACCTGCTTGCGCGCCAATCGGGGCGCGATGGCATGAAACACCTTCCACTCCATCACCAGGTCCCGCTGCCCCTGCGCCGAGCCGGCCACGATGGCGTTCTCTCCCATCGGCGTGCTCATGAACGCCGCCGTGTCCTCGGCACTGTTATTCGGGACGCCTCCCTCCTCGCTCGCATCGCCCAGCGAGCGGCTCACGCCCCAGTCGATCTGATCTCCCGGATCCGCCAGCGTCTTGTTGGCGCTGCGGGTGATGCGGATGACCCACAGCTTGCCGCGACTTGGCGTCTCACGTTTGCCCAGCACCAGGTAGCGGTGCCAGAAGCCAGACACCCGCGAGCCACCAAACTCCTCGCGCCACTCCGTCTCCAGCACGAAGCGGCCCTTATCCTCTCGGAACGGCAGCTGGCTGGCCGTGAAGAACTGGTGGACCGAGGGCCAGAGCTCCTCGAGGGGCACATCGTAGATGGCCTCCTCGTCCGGAATCCCCGTGCCCCCCTGGCGCGCGGCGCACCCCGCCAGCACGCACGTGGCCATCAACCCCATCCAGACCGCAAGACGCATCCGAGCCGCTCCCGTGAACACGACACAGAACGGCCCGGAACTCTAACAGCGCCGCGTCAGGCGTGGATCTCGGAGCCCTCCGCCGCGCTGGCGCCCTCTCGCAGCCAGGGGCGCGTGCGCACCGCGTCGCGCACCCACGTCACGTGACGGTACTCATCCTCCCGGTGCTTCTGGATCAGACCACGCACCTCGGGGCTCCAGTCGAAATTCAGCGCCAGCTCGTAGGCCCGGTTGGTGAACTCCTCGTTGCCGAGCATCGCCACCAGGGCCGCCTCCGTCCCCATCATGCTCGTCACCGCAGTCAGCCCCTTCATCGCCGTGCCCTTGAGGTCCAGCTTCAGCTCCACGGGCTCGCCCCCAAAGCGCTGGATGAGCGCGTTCAGGTCCTGCACATGCCGCACGTGGTCCACGCGGAAGTCATTGAGCCGCTCACGCACCAGGGGCTCGCTCACCCGCGCGATGGCCGCGTCGTACGCGCCCACCGCGTCCGCATCCAACTGAGCCAGACTGCGCAGCTTCGCTACCTCGGCCTTCTCCTCCATCACCCGTCCTCCTCGCGGAATCCCGAGCAATGTGCGTGGGCCCTCCCGCCGCGCCAACCCACCCCCATCACGCGTGGCGTTAAAGGGCCCCCAGCTGGAAGGGGTCCAGGCAGGCAGGCACGTACTGCCAGTCGTGACGCGATGCGCACCTTTGCTCCACACCCTCATCCAGGAGGTATCCATCATGAAGAATGAAGACGTAGCGACCACGAACATCGAGGAGCTGACGAAGAAAGTCCCCTCGGTGAGCTTCCTTGGGCTGGCCATCGGCGCCATGGCCGTGAGCGCCTCCCTGATGCTGCTGAACCGGAAGACCTGGGCCAACTTCGTGGGCCAGTGGGCGCCGACCCTCCTCATCCTCGGTACCTACAACAAGATCGTGAAGACGTTCTCGGCGCCCTACAGCGAAGCCCAGCGGGGCAACCATGGCGACCATGCCTCCATCCTCAAGTCTCCGGACGAGCTGAGCCGCCAGCCGGCTACGCGTCCGCTGATCTAAGGAGCGGCTCCACCCCTCCCCCTCTCCATCTGGAGGGGGAAGGGGTGACGTTGCCAGACTCCCCTGCCCTGCCTCGACGCTCAGGCGTGTGCCGCCCGTCCCACGGTTGCCTGCCGAGCGCCACTCCGCTCCGCCCGCCGGTGCCGGATGACGATGAGCCCTCCCAGGATGGCGCTCACCAGGAGCAACGCGTTGGTCACCACGAACACCCAATTGCCCACCATGAGGCTGTAGAGCGTAAAGCCCACGGAAGCAGTGATCTGCCCCACGAAGAGCCACTTCGACACGCCCGCGCTCGAACCTGACTTCCACTGCTTGTGGACTTGCTTGCCGATGGTCAGCACGAGGATGAAGGAGCTGAACCACCCGATGGCCTCGGTCATGCATTCCTCCGTGGGCTGAAGGATGTGCATGTTGCTCCCGCGAGCAGCGGCGTTCCCTCGCGCGGTGGGCAGGCAAGCGACCCAAGCACCCTGGACGAACGCGGGCTCCCCCTTACCTTCAGGTTGAAGGAGCGGAGTGCATTGTCGCACTTCGACACAAGCCATTGGCGGCGGAAGCAGTGCTGGCTTCCGAAACGAATGTGCCTGTGGGGGTCAGGTGGAGCGCCCCGAGCCCGGGTTCAGCGTTGGGCCCGGTAGGCCGGTAGCCCTCCGGACGTGCGGCGGGGGCCCGGGGCGCCTGGTGTCGTCTCCCGCTCCTGCTTTCGCCCACTGATCAGGGAATTGCACCTCCGGGGCTCGATGCGGACCGTTGGTGGGTGAAGACACGACACTCTCTGCGGGCCTACCGCGCCAAGCGCGACTTCCAGAAGACCTCCGAGCCCTCTCCCGACGTCCCGCTCGAGCGACATGGCTCCGAGCCCATGTTCGTGGTGCATAAGCACGACGCGACGCGCATGCACTACGACCTGCGGTTGGAAATCGACGGCGCGCTGGCGAGCTGGGCCATTCCCAAGGGCCCCAGCTACGACCCGAGCACGAAGCGCCTCGCCGTGCAGACCGAGGATCACCCACTGTCCTACGCCGAGTTCGAGGGCCGCATCCCGGACGATGAGTACGGCGGCGGCGACTCGCTGCTGTGGGACCGGGGCACCTTCGAGACCGTGCCCCCCGGCAAGGGCCATGAGCAGCGCGAGAAGGGGCACCTCACGGTGGAGCTCCATGGCGAGAAGCTCAAGGGCCGCTGGCACCTCATCCGCACGAAGATGCACGGCAAGCAGAATCAGTGGCTGTGCTTCAAGGCGCTGGATGGCACCGAGGACCCGAACTACGACGTCACCGTCGAGCGTCCCGAGTCCGTGAAGAGCGGGCGCAAGGAGACGCGTGGCCCGGTACGCAAGAGCGCGCTCGTGGCGCTGCGCCACCCCGGCGCCAAGGAGCTGATCGAGCGCGTCTGGCCGCCCATGCTCGCCAAGCTCTCGGTGCCCGACGAGGCGCGCGATGACACCCACGTCTACGAGGTGAAGTACGACGGCTTCCGCGCCGTGGCCGCCATCTCCGGCGGACAGCTGGCGCTGTGGAGCCGCAATGGCAACGACTTGAGCGAACGCTTCCCGAGCATCGCCGAGGCGCTCCGCGGGATGCGTGTCCCCGAGGCCGTGCTCGATGGGGAGATCGTCGCGGTGGATTCCAAGGGGCGCTCGCGCTTCCAGCTGCTGCAGAACCAGTCCGGCGGGGAGCTTCGCTTCGTCGCGTTCGACTTGCTGTGGCTGGACGGCGAGGACCTGCGCTCGCGGTCCCTGGAAGCCCGACGCGAGCTGCTGGAGAGCGTGCTGTCGGGGGCGAAGTCGCCGGTGCAGCTCTCCGAGCGGCTGGAGCTGCCACTGACGCGGGCGCTGTCGGAGGCACAGAAGCGCGGCTGGGAGGGCCTCATCGCCAAGCGCCGGGGCTCGACCTACGTGGGTAGCCGCTCGAGCAGCTGGCTCAAGCTCAAGGTCATCGCCGGCCAGGAGTTCGTCATCTCCGGGTACCTGCCCATCAAGAACGAGCAGGCCGGCAAGGAGATCGGCGCACTGCTGGTGGCGGTGAACGGGCGGAACGGCTACGTCGACGTGGGCAAGGTGGGCACGGGCTTCACCACGAAGGTGCGGCGGGAGCTGCGCGCGATGCTCGACAAGGAGCGCACGGCGAAGCCCATCGTCGCGGATGCCAAGTACCGCTCGGAAGCCGTGTGGGTGAAGCCGAAGTACGTGGCGCAGATCCACTTCACCGAGTGGACGGAGGAGGGCCGCTTGCGCCACCCGGTGTTCCAGGGGCTGCGCACGGACAAGAAGCCGCAGGAGGTGGTGAGAGAGCGACCGTCGACCACCGCGCGCGGCAAGGCGAAGGAGGAGTCCACGGCCATGGTCCCCAAGCGCACCCGGAAGACCGCCCGGACCGCCACCCCAGCGGCGAAGCCTCGCAAGCGCGCTGCGGCGAAGCGCTCTGCCTCACGGGAGACCGGGGCGCGACGTGTTCCCTCGGCCACGGCGGCCCGCACGGCGAAGCTGCCGGCCGGGGAACTGCTGACGAAGAGCACGGGACAGGCTCGGCTCACCAGCGGCGAGCGCGTCCTGTACCCGAAGGATGGGTACACCAAGGCGGATGTGTTCGCGTACTACGGCGAGGTGGCGCCGCTGCTCGTGCCGGTGCTGGCGGATCGCCCCATCTCCGTGCAGCAGTGGCCCGCGGGCATCCAGGCCCCCGGCTTCTTCAAGCATGACCTGACTGGCAAACCGGACTGGCTGCCGACGCTGCGTGTGAAGCACGTGGACCGGACGATCGATCACGTGAACGTGAAGACTCCTGACGCGCTGCTGTGGCTGGCCAACCAGTCCGCGCTCACCATCCACATGTGGGCCAGCCGCGCGCCGAAGCTGGAGCAGGCGCAGTGGGTGCTGTTCGATCTGGATCCTGGCAAGGGCAGCTGGGAGGACCTCATCAAGGTGGCCACGGTCCTGCACAAGCGGCTGGACCAGCTCGGCCTGGAGAGCATCCCGAAGACCTCTGGCAAGCGAGGGATCCATGTCTTCATCCCGCTGGGGCCTGGGCACACCCACGAGGACGCGGTGCGGTTCTCGAGCGAGCTGGCCAACCAGGTGGCGGCGGAGCTGAGGGACATCGCCACCACGGAGCGCGCCATCAACAAGCGCCAGGGGCGGCTCTATATCGATGCGGGACAGAACGGGCGGGGCAAGACGGTGGTGGCCCCGTACTCGCTGCGCGCGGTGGATGGCGCGAACTTCTCCGCCCCGCTCAAGTGGAGCGAGGTGACGAAGCGCCTGGACCCCAGCCGCTTCAACCTCAAGACCCTGCGCAAGCGGCTGGACGCGGTAGGCGATCTGTTTGCCCCGGTACTCAAGGGCAAACAGAAGCTGCCGTGAAGCTCAGAACGCGAGCGGCAGCGAGAAGGCCGTGCCGTTGGACGTGCCCGTGCGGTAGCTCGTCGGCGCGCCGATGATCAACGTCGGCGGGCCTCCCTGGCCACCCGGTGAGAGCGACAGGTCCTGCCCGAAGTTGGACCGCTCCGTCGTGTCGCCGGTGATCAACATCCACGGAGTCATCCGGCCCTTCACCTGCGGCCCACCCGCGTAGATGAACACCGCGCCGCCTCCGTCCGACGCCTCCGAGGCGCCCGGCGCGCTCACCACCAGATCCGGCACGCCGTCGCCCGTCAGGTCCCGGCCACCCTCCAGCGCCCGGCCGAAGTTCACCGCACGCGTCCGGTGTACCAGCGTCTCCGGGGTCACCCCATCTCCCAGCGCGCCCACTAGCGCCTCGCCCGAAGCGGGCCGCCGCGCCACCAGCTTCGACGTCTCGAAGAGCAGCACCGCCGGCTGCGTCACCCCGTCGAACGGCACGCTCGTCGCGCTGATGGCGATCCGGTCCTTGCCATCCTTCAGGAAGTTGCCCAGCCGCACCGTCGCCACGCCCATGCCCAGGTTGTTGCCACCCACCTCGGCGTCCGCCGCCAGCCGCACCCACGAGGCCGTCGTCCGCCCACCGCAGCGCCCCCCCGCCGGTTCGTAGCCGAAGAGGATGATGATGCCCGAGCGCCCCGTCTCCGTGTAGCGCCAGGACACCTCGTCGCAGCCATCCCCGTTCAGGTCGCCCAGCGCCGTCGGCGCCGACGTCTGCCGCGTCGTGGACCCATCCGTGAAGTACAGCGGGTCACACCCCATCGTCAGCTTCGCCAGCGACGCGTCATCCGGCGCACGCCCGGGGAACACCTCGAAGCCGTTGTTGCGCAGCGCTCCGATGTCCTCCCTGCCATCCCCGTTGAAGTCGAAGCCGCCCACCACCCCGCGGCCAATCTGGCTGCGCCGGCAGCGCGCGTCCGTGTCCGGCGTACACCCCGCGATCACCAGCGGCGCCCACAGCCGGTAGGCATCCTTGAAGGAGCCGTCCGCCTGCCCCAGCGACACCATCAGTCCGCCCACGTTCGGGCCCGCCGAAGTCCCCGTGGTGGTGATGCACCCCGTCTTCTGCGCGGCGTACAGCGCCAGCTCGGCGGTCTGCCCCGAGCTCGGCAGGCTGAAGGAGTTCGCACCCACCACCAGGTCCGTGCGCCCATCCCCGTTGAAGTCGGTGAACGTCACGTCCGTGCCCACGCTGCGCCCACGCGCCAGCGGCGCCGTGCTCGCCCCCTCCGCCACCATCGTCGCCGCCGAGTTCTGCGTCGCGTTGTACACCCAGGCACGCCCCGCGGTGGTGTCCGCGCCGTCCGCGTTCGGTCCCGGCCCCGCGTAGCCCGGCGAGCCCACCAGCGCCACCGTCTGCCCGCCCGCGAGCGCCGCCGCTGCCACCACCTCGCCGAAGCGCTCCACCGCCGGGCGCGCCGGCACCGGAGCCACCGTCCGGCTCCACTCCGCCAGCGACGTGCCTCCGCGCAGGAAGGTCTCCACCCGTCCGGTGAAGGCCCCCGCGTCCGACGACGCGCGTCCGGAGAAGGCCACCAGCGCCGCTCCCGCCGGCCCCGTCCACGTCGTCATACCCACGCCCAACACGTCCGAGCGGGTTTGCCCGTGAATCACTCCCAGCGACTTGTTGATGACGCTGCCCGCGGCGAGCGTCGCCAGCGGATACGCCAGCACCCGGCCCGACAGCCGCAGCGTGGTGTTGTTGGGTCCCGGCGCGGCGGCGTTCGGTGCTCCCAGCACCAGCTCGCCACCCGGCTGCCCGTCCACGTCCATCACCGTGAAGCTCCGGCCCGCGAAGATGCTGCCGGCCTCGCCGTAGATGCGCGCGTAGGCCGCCTCCCGCAGCACCTGCACCGGCGTGTTCGACGGCTCTCCCGAGGGCTGATGGGCGCTCAGGTCGAAGATCAGCACACCGCCCGAATCCGGTCCGGACTGCACGCCCCCGCTGGTGCTCAGGTTCGGCGAGTCCGCCCGGTCCGCCACCGCCATCAGCAGCGGAGGCCGGGTGCCATCGGCCGGGGCCACGCCCAGGCGCCAGGTGCCCTCGTTGCTGTCCGCCGTGTTGCCCGGCACCACGTACACGTCCGGCGTGGCCCGGAAGCGCAGCCCGTCCGCGCGCCCGAAGAACACCGACACCGCCTGGAGCGCCACCGCCTGCGTGGTGCCGTCCGCCAGGTGGCGCGACACCTTGCTCAGCGCCGCCAGGTCCACGCGCCCGTCCGCGTTGAAGTCCGCCATCACCACCGCCCGGCCCAGGTCCGTGCTGCTGCGCGCCATGGGGTTGCCCGTGCGCGACAGGTCCGCGCCTCCCAGGCGAATGGCCGGCAGGTCCGGCACCGGCTGGCCCGGCGTGAGGGTGAAGATGTCCACCGTGCCGCGCCGGCTGATCGACGAGGTGGGCGCCAGGTCTCCCGCCGGCGCGCTGACGATGAGGTCCAGGTCCCCATCCCCGTCCGCGTCCGCCATGGCCAGACCCGTGCTGAAGGCACCGCCCCGGGCGAGGCTCGTCAGCGCCGGCCGCATCAGCTCCGGCCCGTTGGAGCCCCAGCGGTAGAGGTACACCGCGCCCGAGTCCGCGCCGGTGATGTCCGCGCCCGGCGAGCTCACCGCCAGCTCCGCCCGCCCGTCCTTGTCCAGGTCTCCCGCCGCGAGGTTGTCGCCGAAGGCCGCCGTGTCCGTCTGCCCGGTCAGCACCCACGTCGGCTGCTGGGGCAGCCCCGAGGGTCCGCCCTTGTAGATGAACACCGCGCCGCCCAGCGGCCGGTTGAGATCACTCTCGCGCTGGCCCACCGCCACGTCCTGTATCCCATCCCCATCGAAGTCCGCGGTGATCAGGTGGGCCACGTCCGTGAGGCGGCCGCGGGGCTGCATGGTGCGCGTCAGGTCATCCAGCACGCGCACGGAGACGCGCGCCTTGTCCCCCGTGAAGGGGTCCGCCGCCTCCAGCACCATCACGCCCCGCGCCCCTGGCTCGAGGGTGACGCGAGCGCCCTCCAGCGAGCCCGGGCCGGTCACCTTCGTCCACGTCACCCGATTGCTCCCGCCCATGGTGCCCAGCGTCGTCGAGGAGCCCGAGGGCAGCGCCAGCACCTGCGGATCGCCCCGCAGCCGCGCGCTCGGCGTCACCTCGTACTCGAGACGGGCCACGTCGCCCGACTGCGTGTCGCGCACCTGCACCACGTCCAGGCCCGACGTCGCGCCCGCCGTGTACACGCCCGCGGGGGACAGCGTGCCGCCCGAGAGGTTCTCCACCAGGGTGTACTCGGCGTTGCCCAGGAGCCCCGCGGTGGCCACCTGGAAGGAGGTCCCCGGGCGCACCATGGCGCGGGAGGGCGCCACGTCGAAGGCGGACAGCACCTGCACCGTGGCCTGCGCGGAGCCCGTACACTGCACGTCCTCCACCACCAGCGTGTCCGAGGACGGGGTGTGGCCCGCGATGAAGCGGTCCCCGCGCATCTCGCCCGAGGAGCCTCCCGCCTCGGCACGGAAGCGGTAGTGGCCGCTGCCGCCCGAGGCGGTGAGCGCCACCACGCCGGAGACCCGCAGCCGCGTGGGCTCGGCCTTGAGCGCCAGCGGCGCCAGCCCGTCACACGCATCCACCACTGGCGGCTCTGGAGGGGGGCCCTCCGGCTCTTCACCCCCACAAGCCAGGGTCAGGAACGCGAACAGGGAGGCCGAGCGAGCGAGCAGTCGAGACATGGAAGTGAGACTCCGAGGCTTCTCTATTTACGGCTTGGCGCCAGAAGCAGCCCAGCGCTGGATCAGGGTGATGAGCTGCTGGTCCAGAGGACCGTCCGCGGGCATGCGCTGATCACGCACCGCCGCGGTGATGAGTTCCGCGTTCTCCTTCCACAGCTCATAGGTGGAGAGCTGGCGCCCCGGGCCGGAGATGTGGCACTTGGCGCAGCGCGCCTCGTGGATGGGGCGGATGTCCTTGTCCCAGCCGAGCACCACCGGGCCCACCGGCTGGAAGTCGAAGTACACCAGGCGCTTGGACTCGGAGCCATCCAGGAAGCGCGCCACCAGCTCGAGCACGTTCTTGCCCGGCTCCAGCGCGGCGAAGGAGTAGGGCTTGAGCTCCCCGTCCTTCTCCAGGCCGCCCAGGCTGTAGCCCGGCGCCTCCGCGACCACCTCCGCCCCGCCGATGCGGAACAGCAGCGTGGGCGTCTGCCCGGCCGGCGGCACCGCGCGCACCAGCAGGCTGTCCTCCACCACCCGCATGCCCTGGTGCAGTCCCAGCACGCGCGGCACGGGCGCGCGGCTGAGCACCACCGTCTCCGCGCCCAGCTGCACCCAGGCGCTGCCGCTCTCGTCCGCCGCCACGAAGCGGAACTCGCGCGTCTCCACGCCCGTGGCCAGGCCCCAGGAGTCCGCGTCCGCGTCATACAGCAACAGCTGATCGCTGGACTTCACCCAGAGGAAGCGCCCGGCGCTCAGCAGCTGCACCGGCCGCTGGGCGAACTCCACCCGCCGCCACTTCCCGTCCTTGTGCCGCAGCAGCCGCTCCGAGGTGAGCACCCACAGCTCCGCCGTCGCGTCCTTCGACGCCTCCAGCCCCGCCATGGACACCAGCGTCTCCCTCTCGTCCAGCCGCAGCTCCGCCGGGCGCACCTGGTAGACGCCCGCCGCCGTGGCCACCGCCACGTACGGCTTGCCGTCCTTCAGCAGCCACACGCCCGGGGCCCCGTCCTCGGCCGGCGCCGCGGCCAGCACGGTGATGCCCTCCAGCGCCGCGCCATCCACCTTGAGCGCCGAGAGCTTGCCCTCATGGAGCCGGTAGAGCCCCGAGGTGTGCGCCAGCCACACCGCGCCATCGGCCGCCTGCGCCGTGGCCACCAGCCCCGGCCCCAGCGCGTCCCGCCACGGCGGGGCGATCAGCCAGCCCGCGTCCGCCAGGAAGAGACCCGTCTCGGTCTCCACCAGCGCGGTGCGAGGCCCCAGCCGGAACGCCGCGCGCGCCTTGCCCGGCGCCACCGCGTTGCCCGGGTGGCCCTCCAGCGGCGCGCGCGAGCCGTCTAGCCGCAGCCGGACCGGCGCTCCCGCCACGGAGACGAAGATGCCTCCGCCCGTCTGGTCGGCGAAGCCCGAACCCGAAGCAAGCGCCTCCTGCGAGCGCACCTGCGAGGCCTGGAAGGCCGTGGGCTGGGGCCGCTCCAACGGCAGGGTGGAGGAGCCCGAGGAGTCACCGCACGCGGCGGTGACGAGGAGGAGAAGGACGGGGGCGACAACCTTCACCCCGTCCCTCTCCCAGGGGGAGAGGGGGTTTGTCTTCTTCATCCGCTTGGCTTTGCTTCGGTTCAGGCCAGGATCGGCCGCAGCGGCTCGACGCGCGTGATGCTGTAGTCCAGGTTGGCCGAGGCCAGCACCGTGGCGATGACGTGCTCGGGCAGGATGTTCTCGCCCGTCGCCGTCGCCGCACCGTTGCGCAGGTCGAAGAGACCTGGCCCCATGCCGATGTCACCGCTCGCGCCGAACACGTAGTTGTGCTTCACGCCCGCGCCCATGAGCAGGCAGCTGTTGCACAGGTGGTGGTCTCGGCCGCCCGAGCCGTTGATGAGCGGGGTACGCGAGAACTCGGAGAACACCATGATGGTGGTGTGGTCCATGAAGTTGCCACCCGACGGGTGCGACGTGGCGCGCAGGTCGTCCACCAGCGTGGCCAGCGCGTCGAAACCGCGGCGCTGGTTGTTGGCGTGGTTGAGCTGGGTGCCGAAGTGCGTGTCCAGGCCGCCCGTGAGGTTGATGGAGACGCACTGGCTGATGCCCTGCTTGAGCGCGGTGGCCACCAGCGCCGCGCGGCCCGCCTCGGTGCTGTCGTAGCCGCCCGCGGGAGGGGTGGCCGCCAGCCCGTACTTCTGGCGCAGCTCCGCGTGCTCCGGCCGCTCGAAGCGGAAGGAGTTGTCCAGCCGGCCCGAGAGCACCGCCTGCATCTGGTCCCGGCTGTTCTCGTACGTCTCGCCCACGCCGCGCGCGCCGTAGGCCGCCGCCTCGCAGGAGATGGGCTGGCCCCGGAAGTCGATGAGCTGCTGCTCGATTTCACTGTCCAGCGTGCGCGTGCTGGGCGACAGCGTCAGCAGCAGGTCGTTGGAGCGGCTGACCCGCAGCGCGTTGGCGTGGCCGGGGTAGCGGTCGTTGTACGTCTCGATGTTGTAGGCGATCGACGGAATCGGCACACGCGGGGCGAGCTGGCCGACGATCTCCGTGGCGGTGGTCGAGCCACGCGCCGCGCTGCCGATGGGGCGCTTGCCGGTCAGGAAGTAGCGGAAGCCCACCTCGTGGCCCAGCGTCGTCATGTTGATGCCGCGCACCACCGTCATCAGGTCGAAGTGGTTGGACAGCCGCCCCACCGCGGGCCCGAAGGTGATGTTCGAGAGCACCCCGTCCTTCTCGGGTACCAGCGGCATGCCCGAGAAGCGCGAGTCATTGATGAGGTTGTAGCCCGGCAGGATGCGCGTCTCGGAGATGCGCTCGGCGGTGAAGACCGTCGGGTCTCGCGGGTCGAACGCCAGCAGCTGGTCCCAGCCGCCGGAGAAGTACGCGAAGACGAAGCAGCGGTCTGGCGGGGCCAGGTTCGCCGCCTGGGCGAAGGCCCGGAAGGGCACGCCTCCGAAGAGGGTGGCGCCCATGAAGCCGGCGGCCGCCTTGAGGAAGGTGCGGCGCTCGGGGTTCGGAGAGTTCGGGTTCTTCTTCATGGCAGGGGTCCCCGAGTCAGTAGGTGAGGAAGCGCGAGTCCGTCATCATCGCGATGCACACGGCCGCGAAGGCGTGGTCTCGCTTGCGGATGGTCTCGGAACGGGCGGCGGCCTGGGTGAAGAAGGCCTGCCACTTCGTGAGCTCGTCGCCATGCAGCGGCGCGCCCCAGAAGCGGGTGGACAGGTAGACGAGCAGCTCGCTCTTCTGCGCGTCCGTCAGCTGGGTGAGGTTACCCGCCGTGCCGCTCACGACGGGCAGCGTCCGGCTGAGCACCCGGGCGTTGGGGTCGGCCACCGACATCTCGGCGGCCGCCTGCGCCAGGCACACCTCACGGGCCCCGTCCTCGAGGAACTTGGCGAACACCAGGTTGGGCTCGGTGTTCTCGGTGACGATGTTGGCGTAGTCGGCCCGGCCCAGCGAGGCAGCCAGGTTGTCGAGCTGCGTCCACGGGCGGCCCACCGTCTTCTCGATGCTCGTCTTGAGCTGAGCCACGGTGATGCGGCGAGGGGCACGGCCGACCGACCCCTCCTGCACCTCGGGGTCCGGCAGCGGGGTGACGCTGCCGTGGGGGTTGGGGATGGGCTCGAGCTGCCCGTCCATGGGCGGAGGCAGAGGCGTCTCCTCCGACTTGGAACAGGCGGGCGCGAGCGCGAGCAACGCGAGGGCGACGAGGCGGCGCATCAGTCGATCCTCCGGTAGGCGTCGGTCATCAGCAGCTTCTCGATGAGCGCCTTGAGGTTGTGATTGCTACGAGAGAACTCCTGCGAGAGCGGCGCCAGGTACAGGCGGCTCTCCTCCGTCGTCATCGGCCGGCCGAGGAACTCCGTCCAGATGCGGCGCACCGTGCAGCGCTCCAGGTCACCCGTCTGCAGCATGCGCTCCACCAGCAGCTTCGGGCCGGCCTCGATGTTCGCCTCCTCCTCGGCCGTGCGGTACAGGTACGTCTTGAGCATGCCCAGCGAGTTGGCGCCGTCGCCGTCGAAGGCCTGCATCACGTACTGGCCGCACTCGCCGCCGCAGTTGGTGTCACCCGCCAGGGCGCAGTCGCGGCACTTCGGATCGAAGCGCGGGAACTTCTCGGGCGTGAGGAACAGCGAGTTGCGCTCGTCGTAGCGGCCCCAGTGCGCGCCCGTGGGCTCGATGGTGGCGTGGCAGTAGTTGCAGCCGCAGCGCCGGGCCAGGTTGTTCTCCCGGTTGCAGTTGTCCTCGGGCGGAGGCAGCGGGTCCGAGGACGGGACGAACGTCTTGCAGAGGAAGGCCTCGTAGAAGTGGTTCACACGGGCGCGCTGCGTGGGGAAGCGGTAGAGGAACGAGGGCGTGGTGAGCACACCCGAGTGCGACGCGTCCCGCGTGTACTCCTCCCAGGTGTCCACCTGCAGGTAGGGGATGGCCGGCATCACGCTCAGGTCCGCGGGCGCGGTGATGGTGAAGATGCCGACGCCCTGCTGCTGCCGGTAGAACTCGGACATGGTGCCGTTCACGAAGGAGCGGCGCGTGGTGAGGATGTTGAAGTAGGGCTCCTCGCGCTCGATGACCGAGTTGGCGATCAGCTCCGGCTCCTCGTTGATGGCCGAGATGCGGGCGGTGTGCGTGGCGGCCACCTCGCAGCGGCGCATGCCCGTGCCGCAGCCGCAGCTCCGGTCACGCGCGAAGCGCGTCGTCTCGCACGACTCCAGCGTCCACGGGTTGATGTCGCGCTCCTGCGCCTCGATGGCGCACACGGTCACCGGCGTGGGCTCGGTGGCGAAGAAGGGCGCGGGCTTCGTGACGTAGCCCTCGCGCTGGATGCAGCCGCGCACCGGGGTGTAGGCGCCCTTGACGCCGTTGCGCAGCGGCTGCTCCAGGGTGCAGCGATCCAGCCGGGTGAGGTTGGTGCCCGCGGGCGGGTTGGGGTGTACGAAGGCCACCACCTTGGTGCCCTCCAGCTCCTCCTGCGTCAGCACGTTGGTGGTGCTCTTGTTCGGATCCGGCAGGCACAGGTGCGGGTGGAGCCGACCGTCGCCCAGCCGCCGCATGTCGCAGAAGTTCAGGTGCTTGGCCGGCACCAGCCCCTTGGTCACCGCCACGTCGCACGAGGTGACGGTGGTGTCGGTGCTGTCCAGGCGGGTACACGCGAAGAAGTTGGTGTCGTAGTCGTAGCTCACCGGCAGCGGGACGCCCTGGGCGTCACGGCATACCTTGGTGGCCGGCTCCGAGTGCGGGTCCTGCCGCGACGCGGTGGCGCCGCAGTTGTCCTGCTCGATGTAGGCGTCACACGACTGGTTGTTCACGCCGCGCAGCGAGGTGCTGGTATTGCCCCGCAGGCCGAGCGGGTTGTTCGCCCCGCCGGTGCCCACCAGGCGCGTGTCTCCGTTATCGAACACGCTGCCGGAGACGTTCGAGCGCAAGAGCGCGCGGTGGTAGCCGCGCATGCGCTCATAGAACTCATCCGAGCTCATCATTCCCCGGATGTCCTCCGGGGCGATGGAGCCCTTGGCCTGATAGGCCCGATACTCCTCGATGGTGGGGGGGCGACCGAGCAGGTCGAGAGAGAGCTGTCGAAGATGACGCTCGAGGGGGACCTTCGTCACGGGAGCGCAGACCGCCTCTTGAGCCAGAGCGGGGGTTGCGATCAGCAGGGCGAAGGCCGCGAGAGCGGTGATACAGCGTCGCACGCGAGGCACTGGGACCTCCGAGGGGGGGTGCTGGATGACTCGCGGCGTGTTATGCCCGTATTTCCGATCTTTAGCTAGTCCCCTTTCACACACAGTGTAGGTGTTCGCGAGACCCACACCACGCGGAGCAGTTGCAAGTGTGCGTGGTTCCAGACATTCAGGGGGGCATGTCGAACGCTACCCCTGTTCCCGCGTCTCGCGTCAGCGATCGGACCTTCTACGTCTTCACGGGCGTCGTGTCGGTCGCGGCCCTGGCCCTGCTGGCTTATCTGCTGCTGATCCGGCGCGGCGGGGCGACGGGCATGGATCTGCGCTTCATGCCGGCGGTGAACGCGGGCCTCAACGCGCTGGCGGCGAGCCTGCTGGTGGCGGGCTGGGTGGCCATCAAGCGCGGGGCGCGGCGAGTCCACCAGTACCTGATGGTGTCCGCCTTCGCGGCCTCGGCGCTCTTCCTGGTGGGCTACCTCGCCTATCACTACGTCCACGGAGACACGAAGTACGCCGGAGAGGGGGCGATGCGGGCGGTGTACCTGGCGGTGCTGGCCAGCCACGTGCTCCTGTCCATGCCGGTGGTGCCGATGGCGCTGGTGGCCTTCTACTTCGCCTGGCGCAAGGACTTCGGGCGCCACCGCAAGGTGACGCGCTGGCTGGCCCCCATCTGGGTCTATGTGTCGGTGACGGGCGTGCTGGTGTTCTTCCTGCTGCGCGGCAGCTTGCCGGCCTCTCCGTAGCTCAGCCCTGCCGGGGCGCCTCCAGCGGCGCGCTCCGGGACAGCTCGCGGGGCAGATGGACGGTGAAGGCCGCGCCGTGCCCCTCCTCGCTCTCCACCTCGATGGTGCCGCCGTGCAGCTCCACCAGCCGGCGCGTGCTCGCCAGCCCCACGCCACTGCCGACGAAGTCCTTCGCCACGTTGCTGCCCCGGTGGAAGCGCTCGAAGATGTACGGCAGGTCCTTCAGCGGGATGCCCACGCCTGGGTCCTCCACGCGCAGCCGCACCGCGCCGTCCGGGCCCGGCGAGTCCTCGGCCACCGTCACCTGGATGGGGCCTCCCTCGGGGCTGTACTTCACGGCGTTGCTCAAGAGGTTGTCCAGCACCCGCTCCAGGGCGGCGGTGTCCCAGTGGCCCGAGAAGTCGGAGCCCCGCGCGTCCAGCTGGAAGGTGTGCCGAGGCGCCGTGCTCTCCAGCTCGCGCACCTTGGCGCGCACCAGGGCGAGCAGATCCACCTGCGCGCGGCGCAGCGGCTGCTCCTGGCCCCGCGTCGCCTCCAGGAAGTGGTCGATGAGCTCGCCCATCCGCGTGGCCGCGCGGACGATGCCCGCCAACCGCTCCCGGGAGGACGTGTTGAGAGACTCGACGGGGATCTTGCTGCGCAGGAGTTGGGCGTTGAGGGTGATGATCTGCAGCGGCCCCTTCAAGTCATGCGTCGCCAGGGCGAACATCTCGTCGCGCACGGCCAGGGCCTCGCGGGCCGCCTTCTCGGCGCGCTCGGCCTGGTGACGCCGCTCCTCCACCGCATGCACGAGGCGCACCGCCTCCATCGCAGCGCGCAGGCTGTGGCGCAGCCGCTCGGGGGAAAAGGCATCCTTGATGAGGTAGTCCTGGGCGCCCGCCTTCATGGCCTCGGCCGCCACGTGCTCGCTGCCGCTGCCGGTGAGCAACACCGCCGCGGGGGTTCGGACGCCCAACCGCTCGCGCACCGCTTGCAACAGCTCCACCCCGCTCATCCCCGGCAGGTGGAAGTCCATCAGCAAGACGTCCGGCGGCGACTGGGTGGCACGCGCCAGCCCCTCCTCGGCGGTGGAGACGAACTCCACCTCCCACTGCGTGTCCGGATCCTTCTCCAGCGCACGCCGCACCCGGATTCGGTCGGAGGTGCTGTCATCCACCAGGAGGACGCGCACTCTCATGGCCCCCTCCTCATCCCAGCCCTCGACCGAGGGTGAAATAGAAGGTGGAGCCCTGACCGAGCGCGGAGTCCACCCACAGCTTGCCCCCGTGCAGTCCCACCAGCCGGCGGGCAATCGCCAGCCCCGCGCCCGTCCCGCCGCCGTACGCCTGCTCGGGGTGCAGCCGACGGAACAGCTCGAAGATGGCTTCGTGGAAGCGCGCGTGAATGCCGATGCCGGGGTCTCTCACGTAGAAAACGTAGGGTGCATCCGACCGCCTCGCAGCGGCGGGCCGAGCATCTCCGGGTCCATGGTAACCCACTTCAATCCAGGGCGCGGAACCCTCCTGGTATTTCACGGCGTTGGACAGCAGGTTGATCCACACCTGGCGGATGCGGATGGCGTCACACCGCACGGTGGGCAGGCGGCGAGGCACGCGCACCTCGACCCGGCCCTGCTCCAGTCGGGCGGAGAGGAGCTGCAGCACCTCCTCCAGCAGGTCCTGCATGTCCACCTCGCCCCAGGCCAGCTCCAGGCGGCCCACGCGGCTGTACTCGAAGAGCCCCTCCAGCATCTCCCCCGAGCGCTGCGCCAGCCAGAAGATGGAGTCCAGGTAGCTGGTGCCCTCCTGGCCCAGAGACTTCCCATGGTCCTCTCGGAGGAACTCCGCGTACTGGCGGATGCCGCGCATGGGCTCCTGCAGGTCGTGCGCGACGGTGTGGCCGAAGGCATCCAGCTCCGCGTTGGAGCGAGCCAGGGCCTGGGAGAGGCGAGAGAGCTCCTCGGCCTGGCGCAGCACCACGCCCACCAGGGCGCCCCGGAAGCTCTCGGCCGCCTCGAGGTCCGCGCGCGTCCACGGCCGGCTGGCGCCGCGCACCGTCTCGGTCCACGCACGAAAGGAGGCGCGCGGGTGGAGCCGGTGCTGGCCAGGCTCCGGCACCGCCGGCTTCTGGGGATTGCCCGCCCAGGTGACGGTGCGCGCCACCTCCGAACGGAACCAAAGGGCAAAGCGCGGCGCGGCCGGATCCAACCGCACCGCCAGCAGCCCGGCCGCCACGTCCGCGCGCTCGGCCAGGGGCGGATACAGGGCCCCGAGGCGCTCGGTGTGGAAGACGGTCTCGAAGGGCTGCGCCATGAGCCACGGCACCAGCGCCGCGAGCTCCTGCTCCGACGGGGTGGCCCCTACCTCCACCGGCGCCTCGCCCAGCAGCAGCGCCGCGCCGGTGGCCCCGAGCGGCTCCAGCATCAACGCGGCGTGCTGGGGCAAGCAGTCCGCCAGCGGCGCCTTCGCGTGTCCCAGCTCCGTGGCGAGCTTCTCCAGGAGCCTCGCGCGGCGCGAGTGCTCGAGCGCCTCGCCCGCGCGCTGCTCGGCCTCCAGTTGCAGCGTCAGCAGCCGGGTGAACACCTCGCAGGCCCGGCGCCGCTCGTGCGAGACATGCAGGGGCGCGTGGTGGTGGCAGGCGATGAGCCCCCACAACTTGCCGTCCTGGAGCAGCGACAGGGAGAAGGAGGCCTCCACGCCCATGTTGTGCAGGTACTCCAGATGCACCGGAGACACGCTGCGCAGCGCAGCGCCCGACAAGTCCAGGGGGCGCCCCCGACCAGGCAGCACCACGGGCACCAGCGGCACGGGCCGGGCGCGCGCGTCGGCGATGAGGCGCAAGGGGTTGCGCGTATAGAGGGCGCGGGCCTGGGTGGGAATGTCGCTGGCGGGGAAGTGCATCCCCAGGAAGCTGTCCACCCCCTCCGCCCGGCTCTCGGCGAGCACCTCGCCATGCCAGTCCGCGTCGAAGCGGTACACCATCACCCGGTCGAAGCCCGTCAGCGCCCGCACCGCGTCCGCCGCGGCCTGCAAGAGCGCCTGCGCCCCTTGGGCTCCCGGCAGCGGGGACACGAGCCGCCGCACCCACTCCAACGAGTGCTCCTCCGTGCTGGCGTCGGCCTCGGCCGGCTCCAGCTCCAGCACCGTCAGCCCGTCGCTCTCATGCCACAGGGCGCGAAAGGCCGTGCCCCCCAGCTCCACGCGCGCGGAGCCGGCTGGAGAAGGCGCACCCAGCCGGGCGAGCACCTGCGCCGGCAGCACCTGCTCCAGCGACTTGCCGAGCAGTTCCTGGGGCGGGCTCCCGAGCAGCGCCTGGGCGTTGGCGCTCACCACCGCCAGGGTGCGCTGGGGACCCTCGAAGGCCAGCAGCACACCATGGGGTTGGATGCCCCCGAGCAGGTGGATGGGCTCCCGGTCACACTGGCTGAGGTCCACCTCATGCGTCGGCAACGACATCCGTCACCTCCCGGCCCAGCCAGGCCTCGAAGGCGTCGAACGTGTCCTGCGCGCCGCGCACCACCCGCGCGTCGAAGCTCTCGGAGGCCTCGGCGGCCGAGACGCGGGTCACCGCCTCGCCGAAGGCCTTCCACATGGGCCCCACCTCCTCGCCGTAGGCCCGGAAGAAGGCGAAGGCGCCCACGGGCGCTCCCGCGAAGTGTTTCTGGAGGTGGCGGAGGATGAGCTGGCCGCCCAGCGTGGAGCCCTCGAGGACGTAGAAGCAGCCCAGCGCCTCGGGCAGGCCGGTCAGCGCCGGGAGCGTGGAGGCGCGGGGCAGGCGCGCCAGCGAGGCGGCGTCATGCCCTAGCGCCGCGAGGTCCTCCTCGAGCAGCGGCAGCTTCCAGCGCTCGGTGGCTCGCAGCTCCGGCACTCGCCCCGAGAGACAGTCGGCGAGCGCCTCCTCCAGCGGAGCAAAGAGCCCGTAGAGCGCCTCCAGGTGTCGCCGGTACCCCTCGGGCGTCAACCCTGGCTCCAGCAAGCGCACCGTGCGCTCGGCCCGTTCATGGTGCGGGCGGGTTTCCGTCTTCAATCGCAGGAGCAGGGTCTGAGGTGCCGGGGGCAAGCACTTCGTAGGATGGACTGGCTTCATCGAGGAGGGAACTGGAGAGCACGAAAAGTGTCCACCAGCTACCGAGAACAGGGGCTCAATCCGCCTGGGAGAGCCGTGACTTCACCAGCTCCCGCAACGCCTGGGGCTCGAAAGGCTTCTCCAGGCGCGTGCTGGCCACCTTGCCCAGGAACTCGCGCGCACCGGCAGTGAAGGCCCCGCCGGTGACGAAGATGATGTCCGAGACCCGCTCGGGCCAGCGCCGCACCAGCTCGGCGTGGAACTCCATTCCCGTCATCTCCGGCATCATCAAGTCACAGAGGATGAGGTCCCACGGCTGGCCCTGCTCCAGCCACTTCAGCGCCGCCCGGGCCCGGTTGAACACCGTCACCTCATGCTCCGTGCTCAGCGTGCGCTTGATGGCGTTGAGCACCATGGGCTCGTCATCCACCACCAGGATGTGGCCGCGCCGCCCGGCCGGCAGCACGTGCCGCTCGACCACCTTGCCGCGCCCCATCTCCACCGGCGGCTCGAGCACCACGCGGAAGGTGGTGCCCTTGCCCAGCTCGCTGTCGAACCCCAGCTCTCCGCCCAGGCTGGCGATGATGCCGTGGCAGATGGACAGCCCCAGGCCCGTGCCCATGCCTTGGGGCTTGGTGGTGAAGAACGGCTCGAGGATTCTCGCGCGGATCTCCTCCGGAATCCCGCCGCCCGTGTCGCGCACCTCGATGACGATGCGCCCCCGCTCGTCCAGCCGCGTGGAGACGCGAATCTCGTTGCAGTCCGCGGAGCCCTCGGGAATGGCCTGCGCCGCGTTCACCAGCAGGTTGAGGAACACCTGCCCCAGCCGCGCCTCGTTGGCGTACACCGAGGGCACCGGCTGGTAGGCCTTCACCAGCCTCGCCCGGTGGCGGATCTCGTTCCAGGCCATCGTCGTCGCCGAGTCGATGGCGCGGCGCACGTCCACCAACTCCATGCGCTCGTCGTCCGGCCGGGAGAACATCTTCAGGTCCTTGACGATGAGGCGCATCCGCTCGGAGCCCTCGCGCGCCTCCTTGAGCGCATCGGGCAGCTCGCCCGCCTCCAGCGTGCCCTGGGCCACCGCGTGCTCCACCTCCTGGCGCGCGTAGTCCAGGTTGGCGATGACGTAGGCCAGCGGGTTGTTGATTTCATGCGCCACCCCGGCCGCCAGGGTGCCCACCGAGGCCATGCGGTCGGCCAGCGCCAGCCGCGAGCGCATCTCCTCGCGCTCGCTCACGTCCACCATGGCCCCCAGCATCCGCACCGGGTTGCCTTGCGCGTTGCGCAGCACGGCGCCGCGGTCCATCACCCGCGCGTAGGTGCCATTGGCGCGCCGGAAGCGGTACTCGTCCGTCCACAACGTGCCGCTGCCATCGATGATGTGGTCGAGGCTCTTCGTCACCCGCTCCCGGTCCTCCGGGTGCAGGCGAGAGAACCACCAGCTCGACTCGGGGCTGGTGTCCTTCTGCGCGTAGCCGAACGCGGGCGCGAGGCGCTCACTCCACTTCACCTGGTTGGTCACCAGATCCCAATCCCAGACGACGTCATTGGTGGCGCGCTGGAGAATCTGGAAGCGCTCGTTGCTGCCCCGCAGCTCGTCGATGAGCCGCCGCTGCGTGTGGTTCATCCGCCGCAGCTCCAGCTGGGCCACCACCTGCTCGGCCAGCGTCTCCAGGGAGCGGACCTGCTCCGGAGAGAGCTGCCGCGGCACCCGGTCGATGACGCACACCGTGCCCAGCGCGAGCCCCTCGGGCGTCAACAGGGGCGCGCCCGCGTAGAAGCGGATGTGGGGCGCGCCCGTGACCAGGGGGTTTCGCGCGAAGCGCGCGTCCAGGTGCGCGTCCGGCACCACGAACAGCCCCTCGCGGAGGATGGCGTAGGCGCAGAAGGCCACATCGCGCGAGGTCTCCTGCGCCTCCAGGCCCACGCGCGACTTGAACCACTGGCGATCCTCGTCCAGCAGGGAGATCAACGCGATGGGGGTGCCGCACAGCTGCGCCGCCAGGCGGGTGATGCCGTCGAGGCTCGCCTCGGGCTCGGTGTCGAGCACCTCGTAGCTGCGCAGGGCCTCCAGACGCGCCTCTTCGTTCCACGGCCGCGGGGCAAGCATCAGGGAAGAGCCCTCGCCCTCCAGGGAATGGGGGCGCGCTCCCTCATCGAAACCCATGTCCCTCTCCTTGGGCATGCGAGGTCCTGACCACGGGTGTGGCGAAATGATCCCCGACGGGAACGCTCAGAAGTAGACGACGCAACCCCGCAAGAATAGAACTAAAAAACCAATACCTGGGTGTAGGCCTGCGAGCCCTCGCATGGATCCAAAGGGAAGCAGGCCGAGCCCACGTCTGGTTTGCTGCTCTCGCGGTAAGTCTGGTGCCTACTCGCAGTAACCGCTGGTGCGGTTACACGTGAAGTTGCTGCCGCACACCTCGCGCACGGTGCAGTCGGGCAAGCACTGGCCCGCCCCCGCCTCGTCGTCGTAGCAGACGTAATCCGCGCGGCAAGTGCTCCGCCCCTGGCTGGGTCCCGAGCAGTTGGCGATGCAGACCTTGTCGTCCGAGGAGCTGCCCACCACGTAGCACTTGGAGCCCGCCGGGCAGCCCTGGGTGTCGCAGTCGCGAGTGCAGTAGCCCCCCGGGTAGCTCGTCACGCACCGGCCGCCGTCCGGGCAGTCGGTGTTGCTCTGGCAGGCCGCGCCCACCACCAGCGCGGGCGAGTCATCCACCGGCGCCAGCGGCACCAGATCGAAGCTGATGTTGCCGATGTCCTGGTCCACCGCGAGTGGAATGGGCTCGAAGTCGTCCACGTTCCGCCAGAAGCCCGTGAGCTCCTCGTCCTCGAAGAACTCTCCGTCCTCGTCCTCGTCGATGGTCGCCAGCGCGTAATAGGTCTGCGGCGGCATGTCGATGGCGTACGTATAGCCGCGCGCGGCCTCGGCCACGGCGATGGTGTTCTCCTCCACCTGCCACTCGCCCAGCTCGTCCTGCCACGCGAAGGCCACCACCGCGTCCAGGCCCTGCGCCACCGCGCCCACGCGGATCTTCACCGTCACCGTGGCGCTGCCCGCCGGGCCTCCTCCCGCCGCGCTCGTGCCGGTGAGGGTGAGCGTGGCCGAGTACTCCCCGTCCGCCAGCCCCGAGGCGTTCGTCACTACGTCCAGCGCGGCGGTGGAGAAAGCCGACAGCGACAGCGTGGGCCCCGGCAGGGACACCGCTCCGGCCTGGGGCCCGCTCTTGGCCGCCGTCACGTTCAGCGTGCCGCCGCCCAGGTTGGACACGAGGATGCGCTGGGTGTCGCTGCCGTTGAAGGACAGGAGCGTGGTGGTGATGCCCAGCTTCGGCGGCTCGTTGGAGGAGCCACCCTGCGCCAGCTTCAGCGCCGCCTGCGCGTTCACCAGCCCCGCGCCGCAGCCCTCGGAGCATCGGCTGCTGGCGCTGGCGGTCGTCTTGAGGATGTTCTCCACCTGCTGCGCGTTGAGGCTGGGGTTGACCGCCAGCATCAGCGCCACCACGCCCGCCACGTGCGGGGTGGCCATGCTCGTGCCCTGGTTGAAGACATAGGCGGGCTGGTCATCCTCGTCGAACGAGGTGGAGAGCACCCCGTCCGCGTACCCGTCTCCGTTGAGGTCCTCGCGCATCTCGCCCCCGGCGGCCATCACGTCCACCGGCGCGCCGAAGTTGGAGAAGCTGCTGCGCGTGCCGGCGAAGTTCGTCGAGCCCACGCAGAGCACGTTCTGCTGGTTGCACGGCGTGGTGCCCGTGGCGTCCACGTTCTCGTTGCCCGCGGCGATGACGTAGATGGCGCCCGCCGTCACCCGCGCGTCGATGACGTCCTGGTAGGTGCGCTGCGGCGAGGAGGCGCCGCCCAGGCTCATGTTGATGACCTTGGCGGGCGTGGGATTGTTGGGCACTCCGGACACCGTGCCACCCGCGGCCCAGTTCATCGCCGCGGCGATGTCGAAGCTGGTGCCGCCCTGCCGGCCCAGCGCTCGCACCGGGAGGATGCGCGTGCTCCACGTCACCCCCGCCACGCCGCTGGCGTTGTCCGTCGCCGCGCCGATGGTGCCCGCCACATGCGTGCCGTGCCACGAGGAGCCCCCGTTCGGCTCGTCCCCGCCCCGGTCCGTGGGGTCGCTGTCACGGCCGCTGCCGTCCCCGCTGTTGGACGTGTCGGAGATCATGTCGTAGCCGGCGATGACGCGCGCGTTGAGGTCCGGATGCGAGGCGATGCCGGTGTCGATGACGGCCACCGTCACCGCGTCGCCGCCGGTGCTCACGTCCCAGGCGGACGGCAGGTTGATGGCCGGGTAGTGCCACTGCACCCCGTAGCTCTTGTCGTTGGGCGTGCGCAGCGCGTACATGCGCAGGTTCTTCTCCGTGAAGCGCACCCCCGGCACCTGCGCGAGCTGAGCGACGAGCTGCCCCGTCTCCTCCACCGTCACCGTGTGCCCGTCCAGCGCCTCGAAGCCCACCAAGTGCAGGTGCTCGCTGGCGTAGCCCTTGTGCGCCACGCGGTAGCCGGGCAGCGTCACCCGCTCCAACGCCACGGGCGCCTCCAGCCCCGCCGCCTCGAAGCGGACAATCACGTCTCCGGCGATGGTGGGGTCCTCCGCGGGCAGCCGCTTGAGCGGCGGGGGGCCCATGGGCGGCGGGACGATGAGCGGATCCGGCAGCGTCACCTCGATGGCGGACTTACGCGTGCCGAGCCCCTGCTGCCGAGTGACGGCCCGCGAGAGGGCCTGCGAGAGCCGGACCGCTGCGTCTCCCTGGAGCGGCGCGGGGCGCGCGGTGGGCTGCGCGGAGGAGCGTCCCCCGCCCTTCTGGAAGGGAGTCAACTTGCCCTGGATGCGACCCGAGGGCTCCTCCTCGCAGGCGGTGAGCAGCAGCAGGCCCAGGATGAGCAATCGGCGCATCGACATTCCCCTCCCTCACGGTGAAGGAGAGGACCCTACCAGCCCTGGCAAGCGCCGGGGGTCTCCTCTTCGAGGAGGTGTCAGCCCGCCGCCGCTTCGCCGCCGGTGCCTTCCGTGCCCTCGGTGTCCTCGCCCTCGTCGTCGGCGAGCGCGTCCACGCCTTGTGGGACTCCGTCCACCCAGGTGACGACGTTGCCCACCATGGCGGGCACGCGCGAGCCGGGCGTCACCACGCCGGTGAGGTTGAGCGGGTCCACCGCGGACAGCTGCACCCGTACGCCCGAGGGCGCCTGGCGTCGCACCGCCCGCGCCGTGTCCACCGCCTCCGGCAGCGCGAACTGCTCGCCCACGAAGCCCGACACGAAGCGTCCGCCGCGAACCTCGCCGCGCGCCTCCATGCGCCGGTAGACGAACAGCAGCTCGCGCCAGGTGGGCGCCAGCGACTCGCGCATCACCAGGTCCCTCCAGACAATGCCGTAGCGCTGGAGGAACAGCCGGGCCAGCGAGTCCCTGACTTCATCGTCCGGCTTGGGCTCGGAGGGAACCAGCAGGCTCCAGCGCCCCGGGCCGCCGCGCTGCAACAGCTTCTGGCGCCGGCGCTGGGCCGGGCTCTGCAGCACGCGCAGGTTCTGCACCGCGTCGGCCGTCACCAGCCCCCGCGCCACCAGCTCCCACAGCGCGTCCTCGACCTCCGCCGGCAGCCGGCGCGCGCGCGACACCAGGTCATTGAAGAAGCACGCGCCGCGCTGCTCCAGCACCGCCACCACGTCCTTCGCCGCGGCCGACAGGTCCGGAGGCAGCCACACCCCTCCGTCCGAGAGCACCGCGTGGGGCCGTGCCGAGGCCAGCATCCAGTCCAGGTTCTCCCGGCGGGTGAAGGTGAGGCTCGCGTTGCGCGTGGGCTGCGGCGCGCGACGTGGGGCCTCCGGCTCCGGGGCAGGCACCGGCGCTCCCCGGCGAGGACCGGGCTGCGGCTTGGGCTCCTTCACCGTCAGCCGGCCCCAGGCCACTTCGCCGCCGTAGCAGGCGCGCTCCAGCAGATCCGCCGTGTAGCCCTTCATGCGCGCGGGCAGCAGGAAGCGCTCCCAGGCCGAGGCCGGCGCCTCGTAGCCCTGCAGCAGCGAGACGGCCTTGAGCAGACCCGTGGAGCCGCGCAGCGCGTCCACTTCCTCCAGGTGGTGCCACCGGAAGAGGAAGCGCATGAAGTCCTGCGCGCTCAGCGGTTCGATCTCCTTGCGCAGCCGGCCCACCGTGAGCCGGTGGATGCGCTGGAGCAGGCGCCGGTCGCACCACTCGAGCTCGGCCTGGGTCCCCTCTGCCCGAAGCGAGGGGGGCCGGAACTGCCCACGCAGGATGTTGCCCGTGCTCTCCAGTTGGTGCAGCGCGAAGTTCACGTCTGACTCATCCAGCAGCGTCAGGCGCGCCAGCTCCGCCACCGTGGTGGGCCCCAGCATCTCCATGTACCCACGGACGATCTGGAGCACCGCCGCCTCGCGCTCCATCGGCCGGTCCCCTTCCAGCACCGGCAGCGGCGGCTGCGTCTGCACCTCCGGGAAGAGCGCCCGCACCGCGCTGCCCCGCTCCGCCGGCACCAGGAAGCTCCCACCCGGCCGCTCCAGCCACGCTACCCGGCCCTGCTGGAACAGCGACACCTCCAGGCCCTTGGGCACCTCCGAGGCGCGCAGCAGCACCAGCTGCAGGAGCGCATCGTGCAGCTCGTCCGCGTCGCGCATGGGCGGCGCCGCGTCCTCCACCACCTGGGCGATGGCCGCCGCGTCCAGCGCCCCGAAGGCCGCCGCGTCCTCGGCCGGCATCGCCCGCCGCAGCGCCACGTTGCGCACCCGCCGCTCCTCCGCTGGCGCGTCGTCCAGGAAGGTGTACGGCATGCTGTGGATCATCTGGTGCGCGAAGACGCTGGGCTCCGGCACGTCCTTCGCCTCCAGGCGGATGCGCCCGTCCTTGATGCGGCGCAGCACCTCGCGCAGGCCGTCCACGTCCATGGCCTCGCGCAGACAGTCCTCCATCGTCTGCTTCACCAGCGGGTGGTCGGGCAGCTCGATGTCTCCACCGCCGTGGTTGTCCTGGCAGCCCACCTGCGCCGGGAAGACGGAGGCCAGCAGGTCCTCGCTCCGGGCCCGCTGGAGGTTGGGCGCCACGCGCTTGCCGCCCGAGAAGCGGTTGAGCGCCAGCGCCCGCGTCGCGTTCCACCGGAAGCGCGTGCCGAAGATGGGCGCCTGGAGCACCGCCTGCACCAGCACCTCCTCGGCCTGCTCTGGGTTGAGGAAGTCGAAGATGTCCGCCAGCGGGAAGGAGTGCTGCTCGCCCAGCGACAGCAGGATTCCATCCTCGGTGGCCGCCGCCTGCAGCTCGAAGTCGAAGCTGCGGCAGAAGCGCTTGCGCAGCGCCATGCCCCAGGCCCGGTTGATGCGGCTGCCGAACGGGGCGTGGATGATGAGCTGCATGCCGCCCGCCTCATCGAAGAAGCGCTCGGCCACCACCGTGGTGTGGCTGGGCACCACCCCACCCAGCATCTTCTGTCCCAGCCGCAGGTAGCCCAGCAGCGCATCCGTCGCCGGCCCGGGCACGTTCAGCTCCTTCTGCAGGAAGGCAGCCGGGTTGTCGTGCTTCAGCAACTCCTCGCGCAGCTTGCCCACCTGCAGGGACAGCTCATCCGTGCGCCCCGGCGCCTCGCCGCGCCAGAAGGGCACCGTGGGCGGCGCGCCCTTGGCGTCCTCCACCTGCACGGTGCTACCCGACACGCGCTGGATGCGCCACGCCGTGGAGCCCAGCAGGAAGATGTCTCCCGGCGAGGACTCCACCGCGAAGTCCTCGTCGAGCTGGCCCACCACCTTGCCCTCGGGCTCGGCGGTGACGGAGAAGGTGAAGGTGTCGGGGATGGCGCCCCCGTTGGTCAGCGCGGTGATGCGCACCCCGCGCCGGCCCTTGAGCCGGTGGTTCACCCGGTCCCGGTGCAGGTGGACGCCGCTGCGGCCCCGCCGCAGGGAGATGCCCTCCGAGAGCGTCTCCAGCACCCCCTGGTACTCCTCCCAGGTGAGGTTCCGGTACGGGTAGGCGCGCTGGAAGATGGAGAACAGCGCCCGCTCGTCCCACTCCTCGCAGGCGCACGCGGCGACGATCTGCTGCGCCAGCACATCCATCGGCTTGTCGGGGATGCGCACCGCGTCCAGCTCGCCCTCGCGCACCGCGTTGAGCAGCGCCACGCACTCCATCAGCTCGTCGCGCGTCATGGCGATGAGCAGGCCCTTGGAGATGCCTCCTTTATAGTGGCCGGCGCGACCCACCCGCTGCAGCAGCACGGAGATGGCCTTCGTGCTGCCCAGCTGCACCACCAGGTCCACGTTGCCCACGTCGATGCCGAGCTCCAGCGAGGCCGTGGCCACCATCGCCACGAGCTGCCCCGCCTTGAGCTTCTCCTCGGCCGCCAGGCGGATCTCGCGCGACATGCTGCCGTGGTGCGCCGCGACCTTGCCCTCTCCCAGCCGCTCGCCCAGGTCGTGCGCCACGCGCTCGGCCATCTTCCGCGTGTTCACGAAGATGAGCGTGGTGCGGTGCTGCTGCGTGAGCTGCACCAGCCGGTCGTAGACCTGGCCCCACATCTCGTGGGTGGCCAGCGAACTCAGCTCCGCGTCCGGAATCTCGACGGTCAGCTCCCACGGCCGCAGGTGCCCCACCTCCACCCGCTTGCATTCCTGGTAGGAGGCGCCGGTGAGGAAGGCGGCGATGGTCTCCAGCGGCTTCTGCGTGGCCGACAGGCCGATGAGCTGCGGGCGCACCTCGGTGAGCGTCTTGAGCCGCTCCATGGAGAGCGTGAAGTGGCTGCCGCGCTTGTCCCGCGCCAGGGCGTGGATCTCGTCCACGATGACGGTGCGCACCGAGCGCAGCGTGCCGCGGGCACGGTCCGCCGTCAGGTAGAGATAGAGCGACTCCGGCGTGGTGATGAGGATGTGCGGCGGCCGGCGGATCATCTGCGCGCGCTCGGAGGCCGAGGTGTCCCCGGTGCGCACCTGCACGCGCAGCTCCTGGGGCGTGTACCCGGACGTGCGCGCCAACGTCATCAGCTCCTCCAGCGGCTGCAGGAGGTTCTTCTGCACGTCGTTGCCCAGCGCCTTCAGAGGCGAGACGTAGAGCACCTCGGTCCGGTCCGACAGCGTGCCTTCGAGCGCCTGCCGGAACAGCCCGTCGAGGGCCGCCAGGAACGCGGTCAGCGTCTTGCCGCTGCCGGTGGGCGCGGCGATGAGCACGTCATTTCCGGCCTGGATGAGCGGCCAACCCTCCACCTGGGGCCGGGAGGGCTCGCCCAACCGCTCGGCGAACCACTTCCGAACCACCGGATGGAACGGCATCAACGAGGGGTGCGCCGCCTGCGCGGCGTAGAAATCGAGGGCGATTTGCGGAGCCATGACGCGCACCCCTCAGACTGAACACAGGTGCAGGGCGCCGTCAACCGCCCCTCACACCCACCTGTCGGGTCTTCTCCGTACCTCCCACCCTGATCAAAGCCTGGACAGTGCGGGAAGCTTCCGCTCAATCGGGTCCAACGGTGATGGGCAGCTTGAGCGCCAGCGACAGCCCGATGTCATGGCCGTGCCCCGGCCGATCGTCGCCGCGCGTCCAGACGGGAATGCCGAAGCGCACGCTCAGCGCCACGTACCCGATGCTGACGTAGGGGGCCAGGTGGAGGCTCGCCGTCGCGGCGCGCTCCTCCCCTGCCGTCTCGTAGGTCCCCCCGAGTTCCATTCCAAAGATGAGGGCGCCCGCCTGGATTCCACCGCTGAAGCGGTGGTGGTCGGAGCCCACCCGCTGCCACTGCATGAAGGCGCCCACCGTGGAGGCCGGAATCCGGCTCTCCGGGATGGACTTGTAGATGCTCAGCTCGGCTCCCAGGGAAGTTACGGAGCCCCCGGGTCGGGTCGAGAGGGTGCCCAGGACTCCCGGGCTGATGACGACGTCGTCCGGCCCGGTGCCCAGGTTGAGCAGGCTCACCTTCGCCGCCAGGGCCGTGGGCGCGAAGAGCAGCACCGCCACCGCCAGGGCAGTCCCTCCGCTCCCCGGCCTCATCCATGTCCGCAGTGCCATGTCCGCTCCTCCCAGCCCGTCCGGGCCCGAGTCGCCTGGCTCCTCGGCGACCAACCCACCCCAGACGTCGCTGGAACTGCCCTATCATGCCGTTAAGGGAGCACCGTGACCGCGCGCGCGAGCAAGAAGCGAATCCTCATCATCGATGACTCGGAGGCCATTCATCACGACTTCCGCCGTCTGCTCTGTCCAGAACGCAAGGAGGGCAGGAAGGCGCTAGACCTGATGGAGGAGGCGCTCTTCGGAACGGCTCCGACAGAGAGCCCCCCCGAGCTGGACTTCGAGGTGGACTCGGCCCTCCAGGGACAGGAGGGGCTCGAGAAGGTGAGGCAGGCCCAGGAAGCCGGCCACCCCTACGACCTGGCCTTCCTGGACTACCGGATGCCCCCCGGCTGGAACGGCGTGGAGACGCTGCGCCACCTGCGCAAGGTGGCCCCCAAGCTCCCCGTGGTGCTGTGCTCGGCCTACTCCGACTACTCGTGGGAGCAGATCCTCGAGGAGTTCCCGGAAACCGGGCCGCTGACCGAGCTGCGCAAGCCCGTCAACCGGGACCAGGTACGCGAGGTGGTGCGCACCTTCACCGAAGAAGGCGACGCCTCCCACACCTGAGCGGCTCCCGGGGCCTCACTCCTCCGAGGGAGGGAGCGCGGGCTCCTCGGCCTGAGCGGCCTGCGCCGTCTCCTTCTTCTTCTTGAGCACCTTGAGCTGCCGCTGCTCCCGGCGACGGCGGCGGCGGGCCTGCAGCACGTCGATCCACCGGATGAGCGGATCCCTCCAGGCGGAGTGCTGCTCACGGGGCAGGTCCTTGGCGTTGAGGCCCCAGCGCTCGCGGGCGATCATCTTCGCGTCGTAGCCGAAGAGCGCCTCGTAGAAGGCCTCCCAGTTCTCGCCGCTGTAGGTACACACGAACTGGCGCAGCGCGCTCTCCTCCAGCCCGCGCAGGCGCATGGAGCGCAGCATCTGCTCCACCTGGCTCACCGGGGGCCGGCGCTCGGCCTCCACGCGGCGATCCACCAGCAGGTAGAAGGCGATGGCGACCAGGAGCGCGCTGCCCATCATCGCCACCGTCGGCACCAATACCCCGAAGTGGTAGAGGCCGTAGCCTGCGCCTCCCAGCAGCAGAATCCACAGCAGCCAGGTGATCAGCGGCGCCTGGAAGACGAACTGGCGGAAGCGCAGGAAGAGCGCTCCCTTCTCCAGCAGCCCGCGCATGATGAAGGAGGCCAGCCACGAGAAGCCGGCGAAGCTCGCCACGCCCAGCCCCGAGGGCTCTCCCAGCCGCCACTCGGCCAGGCCCGTGCCCAGCGCCGTCAGCAGCATGAGGACGAAGACCAGCCAGCGGCGCCGCAGCGCCCAGGCCGACTGATTGAACTCCTGCACGCAGCGCTCCAAGAGGCTGGCGTGCTGCTCGCGCGGCGCGAAGCTCGCGTTCCCCTCCACCCCCAGGAAGCCCTCGAGCGCGCGGATGACCTCGCCCATGTCCTGGTAGCGCTCCTCGGGGCGCTTGGCGATCATCCGCATCACCACCGCCGAGAGCGCCTCGGGCACGTCCTTGTTGCGCTTGTCCGGAGGCAGGGGCGCCTCCTTGACGTGCATGTCCATCACCGTGTTGAGCGACTCGGCCACGAAGGGCGGGCGCCCCGTGAGCAGGTGGTAGAGCGTGCACCCCAGCGAGTAGATGTCCGCGCGCGCGTCCACCTTCGAGGAGTTCATCACCTGCTCGGGCGCCATGTAGGCCGGCGTCCCCATGGCGTACTCCTGGGGATTCTTGCCGATATACGTGACCGGGCGCGGGGTGGAGCGCGCGGCCCTGGCGAGCTTCACCAGGCCCATGTCCGCCACCTTGACGATGCCGTTGTTGTTGAGCAGCAGGTTGTCGGGCTTGATGTCCCGGTGGACCATGCCCCGCTCGTGGGCGAACTTCAGCCCGCGCGCCGCCTGGAGCACGTAGCCGGTGGCCACCTCCGGCTCGAGCGCGGCGCCGCGCTTGAGCAGGGCCAGCAGCGTCGTGCCATCCACGAACTCCATGCTGAAGAAGTGGATCTGCTTGTCCGAACCACAGTCGTAGATCTGCACGATGTTGTGGTGGATGAGCTGGGCGGCGGCGAAGGCCTCCTGCGTGAAGCGGTAGACGAACTGCGGATCCCCCGCGAAGCCCGGTCGGAGGATCTTCACGGCCACCTCGCGGTCCAGCGAGAGCTGGGAGGCCAGCCACACGGTGCCCATGCCGCCGGCGCCAATCCTCCGGATGAGCTGGTAGCCCCCCAGCTTCATGCCCTCGACGACGGAGGCGGCCTCCTCTTCCTGCGGCTGGGTCTCGGCCCGCTCGGGGCCCACCTGCGTCTTCCGCGAGCTCGGCAGAGTGCGGCCGCTGGCAACCTCAGGCTCCTCCTCCGTCGGCGGGCTGCTGGAAGTGGGGGCCTCGGGCGCCCGCACCATGACGGTGCGCTCGACGGCGATCGCCGGACGCTTGTCCGTGATAGGGGGCTCTCCCGGCAGGGTGAGGAAGGGCGACTCGGGCGGGGCTTCCAGCTCGACCGGGGGAGCCGACAAGGCACCGGGCTGCGTCCGGGACGCGGGGGGCTCGGGATGCCGCACCATGACGGTGCGCTCGACGGTGGTCGGGGGCGGCGCTTCCTCCGCCAGGAGGGGCACTCCCGGAAGCGTCCGGAGGGGCGCGTCCTTCAGGGTGTCGGGGTCCGCCGAGGCCTCCGCACCGGAAGGCGCTCCGGGCAGGGTGGTGGGGGCGGTCGGGATCTTGTTCTCTTCTTCCTCGACGCGGACCACGGGCACCGACGTGGAGGACCGCTTCGCCTCGCGCTCCGGAGGGAGCGCGAGCTTGCGCTCGGAGGTGCGGGTGCGCGCGGGAGCCGCCTGAAGCTCGGGAGAGAGCTGAAGCTTGCGCTCTACCGTGCGCGTGCGCGCGGGGGGACCCGAAGGCTCTGAGGGGAGGTCGAGCTTGCGCTCCACCGTGCGCGTGCGCGCGGGGGGACCCGAGGGCTCGGAGGGAAGGTCGAGCTTGCGCTCGGAGGTGCGGGTGCGCGCGGGAGCCGCCTGGAGCTCGGGAGAGAGCTGAAGCTTGCGCTCCACCGTGCGCGTGCGCGCGGGGGCGCCCGGGGGTTCCGCGGAGGGCTGAAGCTTGCGCTCCGCCGTCCGGGTACGCCCCGCGCCATCCCGTGGCCTCTCCTCCGGCGGCGGGGCGATGACAGTCTTGTCCCGCGCCTCGGCTTGAGGCGGCTTCTCCTCCTCGTCCATCGGTTGCCTACCTTAGCACAGGCCCTTTCGGCATGGCCCAGCCGCCCCCCGAGGGCGTCCAACCCCCAGGAAGTTGGAGCCCCACACGCCCGAGAACTTCTCTTGTAGAACTCCCCGTATGAGCACGCCCACCGCAATCCCTCCCAGCCCTCCCTACCTCCTGAGAACGCCCCGACTGCTGTTGCGTTGCATGGAGCCGGCGGATGCCGCGCGCCGCAAGGAGGCGGTGGATTCCAGTGGAGACCACCTGGCGGACTTCTTCCCGCGCTTGCCGGAGGGGCTTCTGCCGCTGGAGACCCATGCCGCGCAGGTGCGCAAGTTCCGCGGGGGCTTCGATCTGGATCAGGACCGCGTCTATGGGACGTTCGAGCCCGACACCGGGAAGCTGCTGGGAGAGGGCTATCTGCTCAAGCGGGCCGGCCTGGGCGCGCTCGAGGTGGGCTACTGGCTGCGCCTCGACGCGGTGGGTCAAGGCATCGCCTCGGAGATGGCCTCCGCGCTGGTGAAGATCGCCTTCGAGTTCGACAAGGTGAAGCGCATGGACCTGATGTGCTCGCCGCGGAACGAGCGCAGCGCGGCGGTGGCGCGCCGGCTGGGGTTCACCTTCGAGGGGCGCCTGCGCGACCGGCAACTCGCCCCGCACCACCAGCGGGGCGACCTGCTGTGCTTCACCCTCCTGGACTCCGAGTACCCGCGAACACCGGCCAGCCAGCTGCCGCTCCAGGCCTTTGACTTCATCGGGCAACGAATCCCCTGACGCCAGGATTGCTGGATTTACATGTATTTCTGGCGTTACGTTCTCCCAATGAACCTCCAACGCCCCCTCCTGCTCCTGACTCTTTCACTTCTGGTAGCAGTCGAAGCCTCCGCGCAGTCGGCCACGAAGTTCTCCGTCCCGGGTTCCGCGGTGACGGCCAGCACCTACGACGCGGCGAACAACGCCGTGCCCACCAACGCGGTGGACGGTAACCTGAGCACCCGCTGGGCAGGCCAGGGTGACGGCGCGAACATCACCTTCGATCTGGGCGCCGCGCAGAGCGTGCAGTTCATCAAGATCGCCTGGCACCAGGGCGACACCCGCACCACGACCTTCGATGTGCTCGCCAGTGCCTCCCCGAGCGGCCCGTGGACGACGCTGCTCAACCGGAGCGTGAGCAGCGGGGCGACGACCAGCTTCGAGACCTACGACTTCGCCGACACCAGCGCCCGCTATGTCCGGATCGTGGGACACGGCAACAGCTCGGGCAACGGCTGGAACAGCATCACCGAGGTGGAGCTGTGGGGAGCGGCGAACACGCTCGGAGCGCTGCCGGTTCCGGGCTCGGCGGTGACGGCCAGCACCTATGACACGACGAACAACGCCGTGCCGGCGAACGCGGTGGACGGCAACCTCGGCACCCGCTGGGCGGGCCAGGGCGATGGCGCGAACATCACCTTCGACCTGAGCGCCACCCAGAGCGTGCGGTTCATCAAGATCGCCTGGTACCAGGGCAACACCCGCACCACCACCTTCGACGTGCTCGCCGGCGACTCCACGAGCGGCCCTTGGACGACGCTGATCAGCGGAGGCGTGAGCAGCGGGACGACGACCAGCTTCGAGACCTACGACTTCGCCGACATCAACGCCCGCTACGTCCGAATCGTGGGGCACGGCAACAGCTCGGGCAATGGCTGGAACAGCATCAGTGAGGTGGAGCTCTGGGGAGTGGGCAGCACGGCGGGCCAGGTGGCGACGCCCTCGTTCAGCCCCGCCGCCGGGACGTACACCAGCGCCCAGACCGTCACCCTTGGCTCCAGCACGCCCGGCGCCTCCATCCGCTACACCACGGATGGCAGCACGCCGAGCGCCTCCACCGGTACGCTCTACAGCGGCCCGGTGACGATCAGCGCGACGACCACGCTGAAGGCCATCGCCTACCAGAGCGGGCTCACCCCCAGCGCGGTGCGCAGCGGCACGTACACGATTACGGCGAGCTCGGGCGGGCTGGATCCGTCGGCGCCCCCGGGTGACAACTTCGACCTGACGCACTGGAAGCTGACGCTGCCCAGCGCCAGCGAGATCAGCGCGGCCTCACTGAGCAACGGCTATGAACTCGAGGGCACGTTCTTCACGGACCCGGAGACGGGCGGAATAACGTTCCGCTGTCCGAACCTCGCGGACACGACGGCCAACTCCAGCTACTCGCGCACGGAGCTGCGCGAGATGCTCGCTCCGAGTGGCAGCGCGAGCGCCGCCGCCAACAACTGGGTGTTCTCGACCTCCTCCTCGTCCGCCAAGAGCGCCGCGGGCGGCGTGGACGGGACGCTCCGGGCGACGCTCACCGTGGACCACGTCTCCACCACGGGTGAGAGCGGCAAGGTCGGCCGCGTCATCGTCGGGCAGATCCACGGACCGGACAGCGAGCCGATCCGGCTGTACTACCACAAGCGCCCCTCGGACTCGCGCGGCGCCATCTACTTCGCCCACGACACGCCGTCCAACAGCACCAGCTACCACGCCATCATCGGCGATCCGAACAACCTGAACCCCAGCAACGGGGTGCTGCTCGGTGAGAAGTGGAGCTACGAGATCAAGGTCGTCGGCCAGGCCATGACGGTGAAGGTGACGCCCGAGGGCCGCGCGACCGTCACGGCGAACTTCACCCTGGAGTCCGGCTACAACAACCTGAGCATGTACTTCAAAGCCGGCGTCTATAACCAGAACAACACCGGCACGAGCAGCGACTACGTGCAGGCCACGTTCTACTCCGTGACCCACACGCATCCGTAGCTTCCAGGCTTCAGACGGTGAGACCGGCGGCGCGGGCTTCGGCTCGCGCCGTCCGTCTTCGCGAACCCGTCAGGCCGCGACCTTCCCCTCCTGCGGCGGGATGGGCTCCGGAGGAGCGAGCTCCACGGACTTGGGGTAGGGGATCTCCAGGTTGTGGGCGTTGAAGCCCTCCACCAGGAGCAGGTTCAGCATCCGCTTCACCTCGTAGTGACACCCCGGCGCCACCTTGGTCTCGATGCGGACCCGGAGGCAGCTCTCGTCCATGGCCTCGATGCCCATGACCTTGGGCGCCTCCATGGCCTTGCCCGGCAGCAGGTCGGGCAGTGCGGCGCTGATCTCGTTGATGACCCGGAGCGCCTTCCTCAGGTCCGTCTCATACGCGACGCTCATCTCCACCACCGCCAGCGTCCAGCCTCGGCTGTAGTTGATGACGTTCTTCACCTCGCCATTGCGCATGATGTGCAGGCGCCCGAAGCGATCCCGGATGCGGGTGACGCGGGGGGTGATCTCCTCCACCACGCCCTCGGTGTCGCCGATGCGGATGTAGTCCCCGTTGAGGATCTGATCCTCGAACAGGAGGAAGATGCCGTTGAGCAGGTCCTGGACGATGGTCTGGGCGCCGAGGCCCACGGTGAGGCCCACGATGCCGGCGCCCGCGAGGATGGGCGTGGGGTCGATGCCGAAGTCGCTCAGCACCATCATGCAGATGCAGAAGTAGATGACGTACTTGATGATGCTCTGGAGCAACTGGACGAACGTGCTGCGCCGACGCTGCACGTCATCGGCCACGGAGGCGGTCGAGGAGGACAGCAGCCGCGCGACCATGACGCGGCCGAACTCGACCACCACGCTGGCGGCGAAGAACATCGAGACGACGCGGATGAGGACGGGCCCGTAGGGGGCGGCAGGCTCCAGCGCCTGGAACCTGTGGACGATCAGGGTGGCCACCGAGATGTAGGTGATGGCCTCGAGGCTCTTCTGGCCCACGGGGAGCAGGCGCCGCAGGGCGGCGTAGTACTCCTCGAGTGGAGTCCCCTTGCTCTTGTCCTCCCAGGAGGAGACCAGCCGCTCGGAGATGAAGTAGAGCAGACACACCAGCGCGCGGCCGCCGGTGATGAGCAGCAGGATGTAGATGGCGGTGGTGAGCAGCCACTCGACGGCGGACGGCACGCCGATGGCCGCGACCGCCAGACGCACCACGGTGTAGGCGAGCGCGAGGTTGATGACGGAGGGCAGGTAGCCCAGGAGCTTCTCGACATGGATCCGCTGCGCCTCGGGGAGCTGGCGCTCGTGGATCACCCGCTCGACGCGAGCCATCACGCGCCGGCCGCTGCGCTGCAGCGTGTAGAAGCCGATGAGCAGCAGCACCAGCAGGCCCGAGCTGCGTCCCAGGGCCTTGAGCATGTCGGGGGTGATTTCCAGCAGGAGCCGGTCCCACCACGGCTGCAGATCGGCGCTCTGCCAGATGGCGTAGCCGAGCAGCCCGGTGCCGGCGAGGACCAGCCCGAACGAGAGCAGGGCGGCGATGAGCCGTGCCCGCTTGGAGAAGCCCTCGCCAAAGGAGATGAGGGCCTGGATGCCACTGGCCCGGATGCCCTGGCGGACCAGGAAGCTGGAGACGCCGACCACCGTCCAGATGGCGAGCAGCGAGAGAAGGACCGTGGAGCCGACGAGCAGCGCGTTGTTCAGCTCGGGGGTGTCAGCAAAGCGGGAAATCACCATGACGGGGGGTACTCTAGACCCACGCCGCGTCACTTTCACTCCACCCCTGATATCAGGGAGGAGCAGCCGAGCGGGCTGCCGGTGGCCCCTTGCGAGCCGGATCCCAGATGTACTCCTCCGTGGGGATGAGCTTCATGTTCGTGAAGCCGTGGCGTTTGACGAGCGCTGCGAAGCGCTCGGAGACGACGATGTCCCCTTGAAGGCCACGGGGGCGGAACACGTCCTCGCCCTGCCAGGTGCCCGGCTCGAGAACGAAGCCGTGGATGGAGTCCAGACTGGAGTAGCGGCACTCAGCGCAGGTCATGGGCTTCTTGTGGCGCAAGTGGCTCCGAACCTCGTCAACCGCCGCACGCCCAAAGCCTGGGCTCACGACAACGTAAGCTGGCACGGCACCAGGCTTGGGGCCCTTTCGTTTCCGACGCGCGCGCACCACCTCGACGGTGTGGAAGCCGAGCAGTCCGGTCAGGCCTTCCGCTCGAAACGCCTGTGCGAACCGCTCGGAGATGAGCACATCATTCCCAGGCCCCGCCGCGAAGTCGCCAAAACCCTGGCCATGCAACTCCAGCTCGACTCGGTAGGGCGGCAGCCACGTCAGCAAGCCGATGGGCTCACCACATTGTGGGCAACGCGGGGCATCTCCTCGGTTGACAGCTCCAGCCTTATCGAACTGGGTGTCGAGAGGCCCCCACACGTCCGCCTCGAGCACGAAGAAGCGCGGGTCAGGTGGCAGGTCCGAAACCATGGGGAAACCTCTTGAGCATATCCTCGCGGTTGTAGATCTCGCGCAACTTCGCCATGAACTCTGCTGGCGTCGCTCTGCTCTCCCTGCTCAGCCACCGGATGATCTCCAGGTCCACATCGCGGTGCCATTTCTGATAGCCACAGTGCGACTCTTTGTCCTTCGCCTTGGCCACGTAGCGTTCATCCCTTGGCTCGTACAGACCGCGAAGCGTTGGATGCTCCTCCAGCGCCTTGGCGATGGGGCGAGAGATGACGTGGTGGTTCTGCCCTTGGCAGTCGGGAGGCTCGGGGGCGGATTCTCCTTCGGCTTCGGCGGCTTCGGAGAACCTGGCGTCCTCTTCGTCTTGGGCCTGATCTTTGAGCGTCGCCGCCCTGGCTTGCGTAGCACCGTGGAGCGTCTTCACGCCGTTGAGGACTTCGGCGATCCTCGTCGGGGTGACCATACAGCGGTTCGCCGCGGTCAGCGGATCCCTCCAGATGCAGCAACTCTCCGTGTCCCAGCATGAGACTTGAGCCAGGTAGATGGGCTGGCTCGCGTCGGTCGGCTGACTCGTGTCGGCCAGTCGGCTCGCGGTGGAGTGTGCTCCCGAGGAGCAACCCGTCGCGAGGCTCAAAAGCACGACCCACAGACAGAGAAGGCGGAAGAGACCCGCGTCTTTCATTCGCCCCATGCGTGAACTCCTCCCTTCATTTCCTTGATGTACCAAACGATTGGCTTCGTTTCTCTGATGGGAGCCATCGCTCTCCGCCGGGGACAGCGGGCAGGCAAGCAGGCTCCATGTTTCGTGGACGTGCCATGTTGACACCCTCATGGCTGTCAGCGTCTTCGACCTCTTCAAGATCGGTATCGGTCCCTCCAGCTCGCACACCGTCGGCCCCATGCGCGCCGCTCGGACGTTCGCCCTTCAGTTGCGGGAGGAGGGCAAGCTCGAGCGCCTGGCCCGCCTCAAGGTCGAGCTGTTCGGCTCCCTCGGCGCCACGGGCAAGGGCCACGGCAGCGACAAGGCGGTGCTTCTTGGCCTCCAAGGTGAGACTCCCGAGGGTGTCGACGTGGAGTCCATCCCCGCTCGCGTTTCCCGCTGGCAGTCCGAGGGGCGTGTCTCCGTGCTCGGCCTGCGCGAGGTGCCTTTCCGCGAGGGCGAGCAGCTCGTGCTCCACCGCCGCCGCACCCTGCCCTATCACCCCAACGGCATGCGCTTCTCCGCCTGGGACGCCTCCGGTGCCGAGCTCTCCGTTCGCGTCTACTACTCCGTGGGCGGCGGCTTCGTCGTGAACGAGGGCGCCGAGCAAGGCCAGCCTCCCCTCCGCGAGGATGAGACCCGCCAGCGCTTCCCCTTCCGTCTGGCCTCCGAGCTCCTGGCGCACTGTGACCGCGAGCGGCTGTCCATCAGCGCCGTGATGCTCGAGAACGAGAAGGTCTGGCGCTCGGAGGCGGACATCCGCTCCGGCCTGCTACGGGTGTGGGACGTCATGCAGGCCTGCGTGAAGCGGGGCTGCGCCACGTCGGGCATCCTCCCCGGCGGGCTCAAGGTCGAGCGTCGCGCCGCCAAGCTCTACCAGCGCCTGTTGAGCCGCCCCGAGGCGGGGCTCACCAACCCCCTCACCGTGCTCGACTGGGTGAACCTCTACGCCCTCGCCGTGAACGAGGAAAACGCCGCCGGCGGGCGCGTCGTGACGGCGCCCACCAACGGGGCCGCCGGCATCATCCCCGCCGTGCTGCACTACTACTGGCGCTTCGTCCCGGGTGCCGACGAGGGTGGCGTCGTCCGCTTCCTCCTGACCGCCGCCGCCATTGGCGTGCTCTATAAGGAGAACGCCTCCATCAGCGGCGCCGAGGTGGGCTGCCAGGGCGAAGTGGGCAGTGCCTGCTCCATGGCCGCTGGCGCGCTCACCGAGGTGCTCGGCGGCACCCCGCTCCAGGTGGAGAACGCAGCCGAGATCGCCATGGAGCACAACCTGGGGCTCACCTGCGACCCCATCGGCGGGCTCGTCCAGGTGCCCTGCATTGAGCGCAACGCCATGGCCTCCGTGAAGGCCATCAACGCCGCGCGCATGGCGCTCTCGGGCGATGGCACCCACTTCGTGAGCCTCGACAAGGTCATCAAGACCATGCGCGACACCGGCCGAGACATGAAGGACAAGTACAAGGAGACCGCGCGCGGCGGGCTCGCCGTCAATGTCCTGGAGGTGTCCAACCTCAGCGTCGGCCTGCCGGAGTGCTGAAGTCCCAGCAGGCCGTGGCCTACTTCTTCTTCTGCGCCAATTCCTTCCGCGCTTCCTTCATCTTCGCCGCCCAGAACGAAAGGCTATCGAAGATGCCGTTGGCCGCGGCGACGTGCTTGTCATTGAACTGGTACTGGCCCTGCGCGTCCAGGTGCTCCCAGTAGTTCGGCAGCAGGATCTGCTCGCGCAAGTCATACATCTTCACCTCGGCCGCCACGCCCCGCAGGTGCTCGACCGCGCGAGAGCCTCCCGCCAGCGAGCCGTAGCTCACGAAGCTCACCGGCTTGTAGTTCCACTCCACGAACAGGTAGTCGATCGCGTTCTTCAGCACCGGAGAGAAGGAGTGGTTGTACTCGGGCGTGACGAAGATGAACCCGTCTCCCGCCTCGATGGTCGCGGACCACTTCTTCGTGTGCTCGTGCGAGTACTTGTGCTGCGCCGGAGGCGTCGGCTCGTCCAGGAACGGCAGCTTCACCTCCGCCAGGTCGATCAACTCCGTCTCGAAGTCCGTGCGCTTCTTCGCCAACTCGTAGATCCACGTGGCCGGCTGGATGTTGAACCTGCCGGGACGCACCGAGCCAGCAACGACGTAGATCTTGACCATGAGTGTGCCTGTCCGTGGGTCGAGGGTGAGTTGAAACAACGGGTTTGAGTGTAGGCAGCCGCGCACCTTAATATCCGCCGCCATGGGACGCATCTTCGAAACCCGCAAAAGCACGATGATGGCCCGCTGGAACAAGATGGCCAAATTGTTCACGCGGATCAGCAAGGACATCGCCATCGCAGTGAAGGCCGGTGGCCCCAACCCGGACACCAACCCCACCCTGCGTCGCGCGCTGCAGAACGCCCGCGCCGGCAACATGCCCAAGGACAAGGTCGAGGCCGCCATCAAGCGCGCCAGCGGCCAGGACTCCAAGGCCTACGAAGTGGTGCTCTACGAGGGCTACGGGCCCCACGGCATCGCCATCCTCGTGGAGACCGCCACCGACAACGTGGTGCGCACCGTGGCCAACGTCCGCATGCACTTGAAGGACGGCGGCGGCAACCTCGCCACCTCCGGCAGCGTCTCCTACCTCTTCCAGCGCATGGGCGTCTTCCGCCTCGCTCCCGAGGGGCTCGACCTGGATACGCTCGAGCTGGAGCTCATCGACCACGGCCTGCAGGAGATGGGCGAGGGGACCGGTGAGAAGGGCGAGAAGCAGATCATCATCCGCTGCGCCTTCAACGACTTCGGTCAGCTCCAGTCCGCCATCGAGGCCCGCGGACTCCACCCGCTCTCCGTGGAGTCCGAGTACATCGCCCAGAACCTCATCGAGCTGCCCGAGGACAAGGCCAACGAGGTGCTGGAAGTGGTGGACGCGCTGGAGCAGGACGAGGATGTCCAGCGCGTCTTCCACAACCTGGGGTAACGGCCGTTACTGGCAGAGCTGCCGGTTGTTCAGCGCGTTGACGTGGCCCTCGGCGTTGCCCGTCAGCGAGATGGCGTAGATGCCACCATCCCAGCTGCCGTTGTTGAAGTTGACGCGGGCGTGCGGCGCCAGCACCGTGCCCCAGAAGCCGAAGCTGGAGGCGGTGATGCTGGTGGTATCCACGAAGTTGAACAGGATGCCGTGCTGGTCGATGCCGCCGTTGCGCTGGATGCCGAAGTTCCGGAACGTGGCCGAGCTGCCGTAGATGTTGATGATCGCCAGCGAGCCGGCCGGCGCGGTGATGTTCATCAGCGCCGCGCCGTTGAGGGCGCTGGCGTTCAGCGTGAAGACGTTCGTCTGGGCGTGGGTGCCCGTCAGGAAGATGCCACCCCAGGACTCACGCTTCGTCGTGCCGTTGACCGGCAGGGCCGCCAGCTGGGCGGTCAGGCCGCGCAGCTCCGCGAACCGCGCCGCGAAGTTGATGGGCGTGCCCTTCTGCACGGGGCCCCGGCGAGGCGTCACGCCCTGGTTGGCGCTGTAGGTGCCACCGTACCAGGCGTTGCCCCAGATGCTGCCGTTGGCCAGCGTCAGGTTGCCGCCCGCCACCAGCACGTTCGCCGTGTCGCTGGCCGGCAGGCTGGCGCCCACCGCGAAGTTCGTCATGGAGATGTTGCCGCCCGCGGCCACCTTGCCCTGCACGTCCACGCCCCCGCTGTAGTCCTCCAGCAGGAAGAGGTTGTAGTCCCCCAGATGCACGTCGATGCAGGTGGAGCAGGGGCCCACCGTGAGCTGGCGCTGCGCGGTGCTCACGTGGCCCGAGGGGTCCGCCACCCGGTACGTCACCGTGTACTGACCGGCGCGCGTCTGGTCCAGGTTGCTCGTCACCGTGACGTTCGGCGTCAGGTCGCCCGCGCAGCCGTCCGAGGCCGTGGCGCCCGGATCCACGTAGGGCGCGCCCTTGCACGCCACCGTGGCGGGGCCAGAGCGAACCTGGAGCTGCGGCGCCTGCGTGTCCTGCACGGAGACCGTGCGCGTCGCCGGCTCGGAGGTGTTGCCCGCCGAGTCCGTCGCCAGGTAGCTCAGCACGTACTCGGCGCCCGGCACCTCCAGGCTCACCCCGCCCTCCGTCGAGATGCTGCTGGCGGGCAGCTCACCCTCGCACAGGTCGCTGGCCGCAACACCAGGGTCGGAGTACGTGCCGCCCCGGACGCACTCCAGCGTCTGGCTCTCCGGACCGTTGAGCGCCAGCATCGGCCGCACGCGGTCCAGCACCGTCACCACGCTGGTGCATTCCGACTGCTGGCCCTCCGTGTCCACGCACGTCAGCTTCACCAGCGTGTCGCCGATGGCGTACGGGCCCGCCGGGCTCTGGGTGCAGCCCACCAGGTCCCCATCCGCGTCCCCCGAGCCCGCGTCGATGCTCGCCGACACGCCGCAGGTGTACTCCGCCACCACCGTCACGTTCTGGCAGAGCGCCGTGGGCGGCTGGGTGGAGGGCGGCTGCTGGAGCTGGGGCAGCTTGCAGAACGAGGTACAGGTGCCGATGCTGCCCGAGGAGTCCCGGGTCCGGCCGTTCATCGAGCCGTTGTCGCACTCCTCACCCTGGCTCGGATCCACGAAGCCGTCACCACACCAGGTGTTGCGGCACGCCCACGAGCACGTCTCGTGCGCCGACTGGCCCATGAGCGCCGGCTGCCCGTTCAGGCCGTCGCCCATGTCGCACTCCTCACCCGGCTGGAACTCGGGGGTGCCGCACCCGGCGCCCAGCGGCGAGGCCCCGCGCACCAGCACGTAGGGCGTGCCCGCGAAGGCCGTCTGCTCGCCCGGCGAATAGGTGAAGTCCAGGATGCTCTGCTGGCCGGGCAGCTCCGCGTCACCCGCGCTCATCGCCAGCGCCGCGTACGAGAAGGTGCGGTCCGGGTAGCGGGTGAACACCGAGCGCGCCACGCACCCGTTCGTGCCCAGCAGCATCCCGTCCTGCAGGTCCCGCGACATCAGGTCCGTCCACATCTCGAACATGTGCCCGGCGCCGGCGCAGCCCGGAATGCCCTCCACCTCGAAGGTGCCGAAGGGCTCCAGCAACGTCACCTGCGTCTGGGGCGCGGCGTCCTGGTAGGCGCAGCCCAGGGCGATGTACATGCCCGTGCGCTGCACGGCGTTGAGCGCCGAGCGCACCCCGTTCTCCACCAGCTGCTCGGTGCCGTTGGTCGTCGGGTCCGTGCTGATGAGGACGACGTCGCCGTCCACGATGGCGCCCCACGTCTTGCGCGTGTCGATCGCCGCCTGGAACGCCGCCGTCCCGCTCTGGCACGCCGCATCACCGATGATGAGCGCGCGGTAGGACATGAACTGCTCGGCCGTCATCGCTCGCCACTGCTCCGGCGTCACCACCTCCACCGCCATGTTCGAGTCCCAGGCCCGCACCGCCTTGGCCTCGCGGCTCTCCAGCCCTCCCTCCACGCTGCTGCCGAGGATGAGCACCTGCCGGGAGCTGCGGACTTCCTGCTCCGCCGTGCCCACGGCCAGTCCGGACTGGCGGGCGGGCTCTCCACCGCAGGCCACCGCGGCCATCGCGGCCACCCACAGCAGACAGGCCCTTCCCACAACCCCACGCGTCTTCTGGCAACCCTCTTGGTGCTGGATCGATGGCTGGCTCATCTTGGGCTCCTTCTCGGATTCTGAGAAAGTGTGTATTGCCGGGATTTCTGGATATTATTCCTGCGAAAACGGAAGATTTCAAGCCCACTGCTGAAATTTTCTATGCCCGCCCAAATTTTCCAGTGGAGAGGTAAGCCACTGTACGCGGTGTGTCCGGGCAGGTGGATCAGCTCCCACTCATGCTAGAGAGGCGCTGTTCCAAGGGCTCTTTCCGCCCCTCGGTGCGAGGCCAGGCATGTCCGAGCAGAAGGGTTTGGGTTCCAGGCTCCTCGGTATCTTCGTGGAGTCGGACGGCAACAAAACGGAGGAGGCAGAGGCGCTGCCCACCGAGAGCGGAGACAAGAGCGCCGCGGATCTCGTCGCCGAGCTGGCCGCCGCGGGCGCCGCCGTGCCGGGCACTCGCCGGGGTGCTCCGGCCGCCTCGGCGCCGATGCCCGAGCCCGAGCTCGCCTCTCCGCTGCCCGCCCTGAGTGCCGACAAGCTGCCGGCGGCGATGCCCGGCGCGCCCACGGACTTCGACGCCATCTTCCGCGAGCTGGGCATGGACTCCGCCGAGCTGGATCGCGTGCGCAAGGCGGAGGACCTGCTCAAGAGCCTGCCCGAGGCCACGCCCCAGGCGGTGAAGAAGCAGATCGTCGAGGCCTCGCTCAAGGCCTTCGGCTTCGAGTTGGACAAGATCGTCCTGGCCGCCCAGAACCAGCGCCGCGCGCTGGACGCCTATGTGAAGGTGAACGAGACGGCCACCGCCAAGGCCGTGCAGGACGCGGAGGCGCAGGTGCGCGCCCTCAACGAGAAGATCGCCGCGCTGCGGGGCGACATCGAGAAGCGCACCCAGGGGCTCACCCAGCTCACCACCTCCGTGCAGGCGCGCAAGAAGGAAGTCCAGAAGGTCATCGAGTTCTTCCAGGGGCCTCCCCCTGGCACCCCCGGCGCGCCGTAGTCCCCGCGCCCTCTCACCGCTCTTCACCGAACGAAGGAAACCCTCTCGTCCATGAAGCTCACTCCGTTTGGAAAGTTGTTCCTGGCCCTGATCGTCCTCGCGGTCGTCGGGTTCGTGGTCTTCAAGCGCTACGGCGACAACCTCCGGCAGTGGGCCGGCGCCAGCAGCGGCGGCGAAGGTGGCACCACCACCAAGGCCGAGCCCGTTGGCAAGGATGACTTCAAGGACCTGCAGCAGCAGGGCCTCGAGGACGCCCCGCGCGATGGCAAGCTGGCGCTCAACCCCAGCGCCTCGCCGAACAACGCCACCGCGCCCGTGGGCTCGGGCACGCTCAACCGGCCGCTGAAGGTCGCCATCAACACCTGGGCCGGCCACGCCCCTGGCATCGTCGCCAACGGCGGCCTGGAGCCGGGCTCTCCGGCCAGCCTCTACAAGAAGAAGTACGGGCTGGACGTGCAGTTCATCCTCATCGAGGACCCCGTCGCCAAGCTCAACGCCTTCATCAAGGGCGAGATCGACATCATGTGGGACACCGTGGACTCGTACGCCAACGAGGCCTCGCGGCTGGCCGAGCAGAACCTGCAGGCCAAGGCCATCCTCCAGGAGGACTGGAGCCGCGGCGGTGACGGCATCGTCGCCATCAAGTCCATCAAGTCCATCGAGGATCTGCGCGGCAAGAAGGTCGCCACCACCAAGTACACGCCCAGCCACTTCCTGCTGCTCTACCTCATGTCGCAGTCGGGCCTGACGCCCGAGCAGCGCACGGAGGTCGAGAAGAACCTGGTGTTCACCGCCGAGGCGCCGCTGGCCGCCGCGGCATTCAAGGCCAAGCAGGTGGACGCGGCCGTCACCTGGGAGCCGGACCTGTCGGGCGCCGTCGCCGCGCGCGGAGACGAGGCCCACATCCTGGTGTCCACCACGGCGGCCACCCACGTCATCGCCGACACGCTGGTGGCGCGCCAGCAGCTCATCGACACGGCGCCCAAGTCGGTCCAGGCCTTCGTGGCCGGCTGGTTCGACGGCATCGCGGTGATGAGTGAGGACCCCCAGGGCGCCAACCAGATCGTCGGCCAGGCGCTCAAGCTCGGGCCGGATGACGTGTCCGGCATGCTCTCGGGCCTGAAGCTGACGCCCTTCGCGGACAACGCGCAGTTCTTCGGCCTGTCGGGCCCCAAGGCCTACGCCAACACGCTGTTCAACTCGGCCTTCATCATCTGGCGCAAGAAGGGCGTGGTGAGCAAGGCGGTGGACGCCAAGGACTGGTTCGACGGGCGCTTCGTCAACGCGCTGTCCGACCAGTACCAGGGCCAGAAGGTGCAGGAGGCGTTCGTCTTCAAGGAGAAGCCCAAGGTCACCGACCGCGCCATCGTGAACAAGAGCCTGTCCATCCACTTCACCACCGGCTCGGATGAGATCATGCCCGGCAGCTACTTCACCCTGGACTCGCTGGGCGAGACGATGCTGGCCTTCGGCAACACGTACCTCCAGGTGGAGGGCAACACGGACGCGCGCGGCAGCGCCACGGCCAACAAGACGCTCAGCCAGCGGCGCGCGGAGGCAGTGCGCGGCTACCTGGTGAAGAACTTCGGCATCCCCGAGGCGCGCTTCGTCGCGGTGGGTCGCGGCGCGGAGAACCCCGTGGCCAGCAACGCCACCGAGGATGGGCGCGCGCTCAACCGCCGCACGGACATCCGCGTCGTCCTCAACACCCAGGAGTAGAGACTGGCACGTATGAGCCCCGCACCGCGCCGCCGCGCCGCGGCCTCCCCTCCCCTGTGGGGGCTGCGCTCCAACATCCCCGCCACCACGAGCCGCATCCTCGGAGCCTCGTCCGTGGCCCTGCTGCTGCTGGTCTGGTGCGTGCTCAGCTACGTGCGCGTGGACAAGGGCGGCACGGCCGGGCCCGAGCCGCTCGTCAGCCACTTCTTCCTGCCGCCGCCCGGAGAGGTCATCCGCAGCCTGCTCTACCTCTTCTTCGAGCAGGACCTGCTGTCGGCGGTGTGGACGAGCATCAAGCGCATCCTCATCGCCTTCGGGCTCTCGGTAGCGGTGGCGCTGCCGCTGGGCATCCTCATGGGGAGCTTCGAGGCGGTGAACCGCTTCTTCGACCCCATCGTGGCGCCGCTGCGCTACCTGCCCATCACCGCCTTCATCCCCCTGCTCATCCTCTGGTTCGGCATCCAGGAGAGCCAGAAGGTCGCCTTCCTCTTCCTGGGCACCTTCGTGTTCCTGCTGCCGGTGGTGGTGGACGCCATCCGCGTGGTGCCCGATGAGCTGGTGCAGACGGCCTTCACCCTGGGGGCCAGCCGCGCGCAGGTGATTCGCACCGTGCTCATCCCCGCCGCGATGCCGCAGATCTTCGACAGCTTCCGGGTGATGAACGCGATTGCGTGGACGTACATCATCCTCGCGGAGATCGTGAACCCGCAGAACGGAATTGGCTACATCCTCCGGCTGGCCGAGCAGCACTTCAAGCCGGCCTGGAGCTTCGCGGGCATCCTCGTGGTGGGCGTCATCGGCATCCTCACGGACCTGGGCATCCGCGGCATCAACCGCCTGCTGTTCCGCTGGAGGGACGTCGATGTCTGAGCCACTCACCGGCATGGCCGGCGGCGAGGTGCCGAAGCTGGACATCCAGGACCTGCAGGTCTCCTACGTGGACCGCAAGGGCCAGAGCGTGCATGCCGTGGACGGGCTGTCGCTCACGGTGGCCAACAAGCCGGGGCATGGCGAGCTGGCCGTGCTGCTGGGCCCCTCGGGCTGCGGCAAGAGCACCGTGTTCCGCGCGGTGGCGGGGCTGCTCCAGCCGGACTCGGGCTCCATCCTCATCGATGGGCAGCCCGTGCAAGGCACCGGGCGCGACCGGGGCATGGTGTTCCAGAGCTACACGTCCTTCGCCTGGCTCACGGTGCGCGAGAACGTGGAGTACGGCCTGAAGCTGCAGGGCGTGCCCGCCGCTGAGCGCAAGGCGCGCTCCCTGGCCATGCTGGCGCAGGTGGGCCTCAAGGACTTCGCCGAGGCGCTGCCCAAGCAGCTCTCCGGCGGCATGAAGCAGCGCGTGGCCATCGCCCGTACGCTCATCAACCAGCCCAAGCTGGTGCTGATGGATGAGCCCTTCGGCGCGTTGGATCCGCAGACGCGCTTCGGCATGCAGAGCCTCATCCTGGACGTGCTGGCCAAGCAGGACAACACCGTGCTGTTCGTCACCCACGACATCAGCGAGGCGGTGTACCTGGCCGACGTCATCTTCGTGCTGGCGCACCGGCCCACCAAGGTGCTGCACCGGGTGGAGGTGCCCCGCTTCGAGCAGCGAGACCCGACGGTGAAGCAGAGCGCGACCTTCAAGCAGGTGGAGAACCACCTGTTGGACTTGCTGCACTCGCTCGAGGTCAAGGGCAACGTGCGCGTGAGCCTGTGACGCCATGGCGAGCGACGAGCCCAGCTACCTGAAGGCGGCGTTCCTCAACATCTACAACCTGAGCATGCTCGGGGGCGCGCTGACGGCCAGCGCGCTCACCGGCGAGTACGTGCTGGGCGCCGTGGCGCTGGGCGTGGAGGCGCTGTGGCTGCTGTTCGGCCCGGACCTGCGCCCCTTCCAGCGCGCGGTGCGCGAGGGCCACCGCAAGGAGCAGGAGGCGGCCGACCGCGAGCGCGTGGACAAGATGCTCAAGGAGCTGCCCCAGCAGGACTGGCAGCGCGCCAAGGCCCTGGACGAGCTGCGCCGCGACATCGAGCGCGACATGGCCAACAACCCCTCGTTCCAGGCCATCCTGCTGCAGACGGAGCTCGACAAGCTGCGCCACCTGCACCAGAGCTTCGTGGCGCTGGCGCTCGCGTGCAACCGCGCCGAGAGCTACATGGCCGCCGTCGACCCTCGCCAGCTCAAGCGCGAGATGGAGGCGCAGACGCAGCTGGAGAAGACCCTGAAGGATCCCGCCGCGCAGGCCATCGCCCGCAAGAACCTGCAGGTGCTGGCCAAGCGCGAGGAGACCATTCAGGAGATCCAGAACTTCCTCATGCGCGCGCGCGGGCAGATGAACCTCATCGAGAACTCGGTGCGGCTGCTGCGCGACCAGGCGCTCACCATGGCCAGCCCCGGTCAGCTCGGCGAGCAGTTGGATGATCTGCTCACCGGCGTGGACGCCATCCAGGCGACGGCCAAGGACCATGCGGACGTGCTGGGCTCCTCGGTCATGGAGCCGCTGGCGGAGGTGGTACACCCCGCCCCCGTGGCCGAGGGCGCACACGCTCCCGCCAAGCGCGGCCGCAACCGGAGCTGAAGGCTCAGCTCGGGGCGCTGCCCAGGGAGCGCTCCTGCTGGGCCTGCTCCAGCGTGAGGGCCAGCATCAGCGCCGGGCCGGTGAATGCCTCCAGTTCCTCCTCGGTGGAGGGCACCATGCGCTGCTCGGCTTCAATCCATCCGTCTCGGATGCGAAAGGCCGTGTAGGCCCGCGCCAGCTCATAGAGGTGCTCCTGCACGCCCTTGTGCCGCAGCACCGAGGCCGTCGCGGGTGAGAGGCTCTTCAAGTCGAAGAGCGCGTCGAACCGCGCGTCGCCAATCTCCGGGTCACCCTTGCCCACCAGCCGCAGCGCCTTGTCCCCGAGCCCCTCCCGCTCCAGGGAGAACTCGGGCGGCAGCAGCGCGGCCACGTTGAGGCGGAGCACGGCCGCGACGTACGTCCCCCTGCCCGCGCGGACGTACCGTGCCTCCACCGTGAGCGGCAACCCCTCGTAGGTGCCTTCGATGCGCAGCCCCCGGGGGCTCATGCTCATGCCGTGGCTGCGCGCGAACGCGGCCCAGGCCGCGGCCTGCGCCGCATTGGCCCGGCGGAGGAGGTACACGCTCACGAAGGCGATCAACGCCGCGGCCAGCAGGAGCAGGAAGACGGCTGGATCGAAAATCATGGCCCGGATTGTGCCCTCGGGCCCTGGGGCGTGCCAGCCGACTCAGCCCACGGCGGCGGCAGCCACGGGCATGGCGCGGCGGCCCGCGACTTCCCACGCCAGCCGGAAGGTGGCCGCGGTGCCATCGAAGGCGATGGGCTCCACGTGGATGTCGGTGGCGCCCGAGCCCCTCAGCATCTCGGCCACGAAGCCGCAGCCGAAGAAGGGGTTGTCAGCCAACACGTTCTTCATCCACAGGGTGGCGGTGCGCTGGCCCAGCTCCTCCACGCGCACCTCGTTGAAGTTGTTGCCCGCCCGCGCGCCGTGGGAGATGCGCTCCAGCGTGCCCTTGGGGCTCATGTGGGCCACGAGTGACATGCTCGCGCGCCCCACCGCCGTCTGCCGGTAGCCCTGCACGTAGCGCTCACCCAACCCGAAGTGCGCCGCCTCGAGCGAGAGCTCGGGGAAGACCTCCGGCGCGGCCACACGCAGGAAGGTCCGCCATTGCTCCAGGGGGTAGGAGGGCCGTAGCGGCTCGGACAGGTCCAACCCCACCGCGCGCAGGCGGCGCCGTCCCTCGGGGGTCAGACGCGGCCCGAGCGACCGGACGAAGAGGGCCTCCACGGACTGGGCGAAGACGAGCTTCTCGTTCGGCATGCGGCAAGACTTGCAGCCGGACCCCGAAAAACGCGATCCCCCCCGCTCGCAATCCGTTGGCTGGTGGAAGCTCGTACCTCCCCGCCGTACAGGCAGCGCGGAATCCAGCCGTGGAATGTCAGGTGTCGATCACACCAGCATCTTCAGCCGCGTCTCCTGCACCGGCTCGTTGCTGGCGGCGCCGGGCTTCTCGCGCTCCACCGAGCGCAAGAGCCGCAGGATGGCCGGGCCCAGCACATCCAGCTCGGTGGACACGTACATCTCCGTACCGAAGCGGTGGATGGTGTCCGTCTGCTGCCGGAGGATGCGCTCATCCTGCGAGAAGATGTGGAGCGCCACCGGGGTAAGGAACGGCTTCACCAGCCAGTGCGGAATGGGCAGCCGGAATGTCACCACCGCGTAGATGAGGGTGTCCCAGTCGGACACCGGCGTCATCGCCGAGGTCACCATCAGGTGGCTGGTGTCGCCCATGCGGTACTCCACCTGGGCGATGGAGGGCAGCAGGAAGCGGTCGAAGTGCTGCACCACGCTGCCGCCCGGTGCCAACACCCGCCCCACCAGCCCCTTGGGGGCCGGCTCACCGATGTACTCGGCTTCCACGCGGTCCGCGCTCCGGCGCACCACCACTTCGATTTCGTTGTGCTTCTGCGCGGTGCGGAACAGGCCGCCGTGGAGGAAGGCGGTGTGCGGCACATCCAGCGTGTTCTCCAGCGCGGCGTGCAGCGAGCCTGGGGCGCGCACCTGGCGGCGCACGGTGCTGTAGCCCCGCGCGTCCAGCAGCGGGAAGCGGTAGGGCTCGGAGGTGGGCTCCACCCCGGGCGTGGAGTACACCCAGACGAAGCCGTCCTGCTCGCGCACGGCGTAGGAGGCGGCGCAGCGGGCCTTGGCGCGGGTGTCTCCGAACAGGCCGGGGATGGCGCGACACTCGCCGGCCGCGTCGAAGGTCCACCCGTGGTAGCCGCACTGGAGCTGGCCGCTCACCACGCGCCCCAGGGACAGCGGCACGTTGCGGTGCGGACAGCGGTCCAGCAGCGCCGCGGGCTGGCCGCCCTCCCCCCGGAAGAGCACCAACGGCGTGCCCTGCAGGGTGCGCGCGATGGGCTTGTGGCCCAGCTCGCGCGAGGCACAGAGAATGAACCAGGAGTGCGGCAGCCGGACCACGGAGATATTGCCGGCCGGCGCGCCGGGCGCTTTCGCCTCGTCGCGGGAACTCATCGCGCCCACTCTAGCGGGCCATCGGACCGTGTGCATCTGATGAGCGTCCGTGTCCCTCGTGCCCCGCGTGTCCCTCATGTCCCAAAGGAGCGGCGGACAGACGCAGGAAGACCATGCCGCCCACGGGCGTGCGGCTGCCATAGGTGGGCTGGAGCGCCTCCGGTACGAAGTTCACCGCGGCGCGCACGCCCACTCCCGGCAGCACGGGCCCTAGCGGCCCCAGGTTGCGCAGGTAGCCCAGCGCCAGGGTTGCCACGCCGAAGGTCTGCTCTTCGAAGGGCTCGGACAGCACCAGGTCATGCCCCGTCTTTTGGATGTACTCGGTGCGCCCGAAGAGGACGTTGCGCCCGTCGAGGTCCAGGTTGGACTCCAGGAGGAAGGCGTTGGTGGCGCCGTGCTCGCCCTCCACGTTGCGCCCGAAGACAGCGGTGGTCGCCCAGGAGCCCCCGCCGCTCAGTGGCTGGTGGTACATGGCAGAGGCGGTGAGGCGGTGCAGCGGCTCGTCCGTGTGGAGCACGTCGTGGCTCGGCATGAAGCCGTAGGACACCTGGGCGCTGACACGCGGGTTGGGGTTGACGCTCAGGCGCACGGAATAGGAGTCCAGTCGCCGGAGGTCGAAGTCGCGGCGGTGCTCGTCGGGCTCGCGGCCGTTGAACCAGGAGGCTTCCAGCTTCGCGGTGGGCGTGAGCAGGCCGGCGGTGAGCACACCAAAGGCGATGTGCGAGGAGTCCTGCCAGTGGTGGCTGAGCGCCGCCAGCGGATCCGAGGAGGCAGACATGCGGTGCGGGAAGGCCACCGGCCCCAGCGCGGGCTCTCCGGAGGGCGCCGCGTAGAGCTGGAAGCCCCAATCCTCCGAGAGCGCGTGGGTATAGGTGAGCGCCATCTCCATGAAGAGGTCATGAGGGTGCTGCCGGTCGCGCAGCCGCTCGCCCTGGTAGGTCTCTCCCGTCTGGAGGAGCAGCGGATAGCCGCCGTCGCGCTGGGCGGTGAAGGGCTCGGGGCTGAGCATGACGCGGGCTCCGAAGCGCCCCGCGCCGAGCTCGCGGTCGGCCATCAACATCAGCCACCCCGTGCCGAGGATGGCGTCACCTCCTCGTGGTCCCTCCTGCCAGTCGTACCCGCCGAAGAGCAGTCCGTGGAACATGAGGTCCCAGCCACCGACGCTCGCGTGGACCCCGGCATGAGGCGTGGCGTCAGGCTGCCACGCCGTGCCCGAGACGCTGCGGGACATCGGAATGTCGCGGACGGAAGGGGCCTCCGCCGGAGCAGGCGTGGGCTCCGCTGGGTGCTCGTGCGCCTGCCCCAGAGCGGACAGTGGAAAGACAAACAGTAGGCAAAGCAGCGGCGTGAGGCGCATGGTGGTGGCCTTTGATTCTCGGAAAGAGGTTGGGGACCGGGCCCTCCCGCGACGAGCCGTCTCGGGGGACACTGGGTGGGTACACGCCTGCCCCTGCACGGAGCAGGCGAGCGAGAGCTACAGAGAGAGCCTGCGCAGCCGCAGCGCGTTGGCGATGACCGAGACGGAGGACAGGCTCATCGCCGCGCTGGCGATCATCGGGCTCAGCAACAGGCCGAACACTGGGTAGAGCGCCCCGGCCGCCAGGGGCACTCCGAGCACGTTGTAGAGGAAGGCGAAGAACAGGTTCTGGCGAATGTTGCGCAGCGTGGCCTGGCTGAGTCGACGCGCCCGGGCGATGCCGCGCAGGTCTCCCTTCACCAACGTCACCCCCGCGCTCTCCATGGCGATGTCCGTGCCCGTGCCCATGGCGATGCCCACGTCCGCCTGGGCCAGCGCCGGCGCGTCGTTCACGCCGTCCCCCGCCATCGCCACCACCCGCCCCTCGGCCTGGAACCGCTTCACCACGTCGCCCTTCGTCTCTGGGAGCACCTCGGCCAGCACCTCGTCGATGCCGAGCTGGCGCGCCACCGCCTCCGCCGTGGTGCGGCTGTCGCCGGTGAGCATCACCACGCGCAGACCCTCGCGCCGCAGCAGTGCCAGCGCCTCGGGCGTGGAAGCCTTGAGCGGATCGGCCACGCCGAGCAGCCCTGCGGGCCGGCCATCCACCGCGACGAAGACCACCGTCTGCCCCTCGCGCCGCAGCGCCTCGGCCCGCTCGGCCAGCGCCTCGGGCTCCACCTCCAGCGCGGAGAGCAGCGCCGCGTTGCCCAGCCCCACCCAGACTCCGTCCACGCGCCCGGTGACACCCTTGCCCGTGAGCGAGCGGAACTCGCTCACCTGCGCCAGCACCACGCCCCGCTCCTGGGCCCCGGCGACGATGGCGGCGGCAAGGGGGTGCTCGCTGCCCCGCTCCAGGCTCGCGGCCAGCCGCAGCAGCCGCGCCTCCTCCATGCCCGGGGCCGGCACCACCGAGACGAGCCGCGGCTTGCCCTCGGTGAGCGTGCCCGTCTTGTCCACCACCAGTGTGTCCACGCGCTCCAGCCGCTCGAGCGCCGCCGCGTCCCGGATGAGCACGCCCACCTGCGCCCCCCGGCCCGTGCCCACCACCACGGAGATGGGCGTGGCCAGCCCCAGCGCGCATGGGCAGGCGATGATGAGCACCGCCACCGCGTTCACCAGCGCGTGCGCCAAGCGCGGCTCCGGCCCCCACACGCCCCAGATGATGGCTGTCAGAACCGCCACCGCGATGACCACGGGGACGAAGACGGCGGACACCTTGTCAGCCAGCCGCTGGATGGGCGCCCGCGTGCGCTGGGCCTCGCTCACCCGCTGGACGATGCGCGATAGCAGCGTGTCCCGCCCCACCCGCTCGGCCAGCATGATGAGGCTGCCCGTGCCATTCACGGTGCCGCCCGTCACCTTCGTGCCGGGTGCCTTCTCCACCGGCAGCGACTCCCCCGTCACCATGGACTCGTCCACGGCGCTCTCACCCTCCAGCACCCGGCCGTCCACGGGCACCTTCTCCCCGGGGCGCACGCGGAGCCTGTCTCCCGGGTGTACGTGCGCCAGTGGCACGTCCTCCTCGTTCCCGTCCTCGCGAAGCCTCCGCGCCGTGGTGGGCGCCAGGCTCAGCAGCGCTCGAAGTGCCCCCGAAGTCGCCCGGCGCGCGCGCAGCTCCAGCACCTGTCCCAGCAACACCAGGGTGGTGATGGCCGCCGCCGCCTCGAAGTAGACGGGGATGCTGCCCGCGTGCCCCGTGAAGGCGTGCGGCAACGCGCCGGGGAAGAACGTGGCGAAGAGGCTGAAGAGGTACGCCGCGCCCGTGCCCAGGGCGATCAGCGTGAACATGTTGAGGTGCCGGTTGCGCACCGAGGCCCAGCCCCGCTGGAAGAAGGGCCAGCCGCCCCACAGCACCACCGGCGAGGCCAGCACGAGCTGCGCCCACGCCATCGTGCCCGGCGAGAGCAGCCGCTGCACCGGCTGGCCCGGCAGCATCTCCGACATGCCCAGGAACACGACGGGCACACTCAGGACCAGCGACCCCCAGAACCGCCGCGTCATGCCGAGCAGCTCGGGGTCCGGCGGCTCCTCCGCCGTCACCGTGCGCGGCTCCAGCGCCATGCCGCACTTGGGGCAGGTCCCCGGGTGGTCCTGCACCACCTCCGGGTGCATGGGGCAGAAGTACTCCGTGCGCAGCTCCAACGCGGGCGCCTCGGGCTCCAGCGCCATGCCGCACTTGGGGCACGCCCCCGGGTGGTCCTGCCGGACCTCGGGGTCCATCGGACATATATAGGTGGTGCCGGGCGGGGAGGCAGGCGCCGGCTCGGCCTTCGGGGCGAGGTACTTCAGGGGCTCCGCGCGGAACTTCTCCCGGCACTTCGGATTGCAGAAGAAGTAGGTGTGGCCCTGGTAGTCGAAGGTCCCCCCCTTGGGAGCCTGGGGGTCCACCTTCATTCCGCACACCGGGTCCACCGGTCGGGTGTCCTCCTCCAGGGGAGGCGGAACGTGGGAATGGGGGTGAGCGTGCGCCGGGGGGTGAGGGTGATGGTTCATCACACTGCTCCTTTCACCCGGGCTGACGGAGCATGTCTCATGCTCTTACAGTGGGCTCAGCGCAGTGCTCCCGGCACGCCGCTCGCCCGGTTGCCTGGGGCGAGCGGCGGAGCAGCCGCCTAGATGCCCAGGCGCTGGGTCAGGTCCTTCCAGTCGGCCTCGGACAGGCTCGGCTTGGCGGCCACCTGGAGCACGGCGTTGAAGGCCTCCGGCGGAGCGCCCTGCTTCATGCCGCCGAGCATCCCGGCGCGCTCGTCGCGGTTCATCGCGGGGATCATCCCGCGCATGAAGGCCATCATCACGTCCGGCGCGATCGAGCCGAGCAGCTTGCCCTCGATGGCCATCAGCTCCGGGTCGCTGTACTTCTCGTGGAACTGGGGCTGGATCTGCAGCTCCTCCTCGGCCATGTGGACGAGGTTCTCACCGACGAAGCGGCTGTAGACGAGGTAGAGCTTGCGGCCAATCTCGTGCCGCGCCGGGCCCGCCGCCTTCTCCAGCTGCCCCGCCAGCTCGCGCAGCTCGGCGATCTCCTTCTCGTGCTCCACGTGCTCCTGGGCCTTCTTGGCCGAGGCACCCTTGGAGCGCTCCTCGAGCGCGACGTGGAAGTGGTTGTTCTCGTGCTTCAGGTGATGGGCACACAGGTCCATCACGAAGCGCACGTCCCGGACGATCTCCTGTACCTGAGCGTCATCGCCAAAGCTCACCGAGCTCATGCGCGCCAGCAGGCTGCAGAACTCCCGGCGCAGACCCTTGTGGACCGGCCCGTAGAGATCGTAGCGAGGAGCCTGGTTGGACGGTTCGTTCTTCGCGGACATCCGTGTGCCTCCAGTGAATGGAAGTAGGGGGAGGCACATTCTTAGTGAGTTCCGCTGATAGCTCAACTCACTCTCCGAAAAACCCACCGAGGGTGCTGCGCACACCGACCGGGTGCGTCATAAGCAGGGAGATGGCGGAGCACGACGGACGGGCGGCGCCCCTGAGCAGGGGCATGGTGTGGCTGATGGCGGCGGCGTCGGGCGCGGTCGTGGCCAACCTCTATTACAACCAGCCGCTGCTCGGAGACATCGGCCGGGAGTTCGGCGCCACGGGCAGCGCGCTCGGCTGGGTGCCGACCCTGACGCAGGTGGGGTACGCGGCGGGCATGCTGCTCATCGTGCCGCTGGGCGACAGCCTCGAGCGCCGGCGCGTCATCGTCACCATGACGGGGCTGGTCACCCTGGCGCTGGTGGGCGCGGCGCTGGCGCCCGGCCTGGAGTGGATGGCGGTGGCCAGCTTCGTGGTGGGCCTGACCAGCGTCGTGCCCCAGTTGCTGGTGCCCTTCGCCGCGCACCTGGCCGCGCCAGCCCAGCGCGGGCGCGTGGTGGGCACGGTGATGAGCGGGCTGCTCATCGGCATCCTCCTGTCGCGCACCGCGGCGGGCTTCATCGGCACCCACCTGGGCTGGCGGGCCATGTTCTGGATCGGCGCCGCGCTGATGCTGGTGATGGCGGCGGTGCTGCGGGTGACGCTGCCCAGCCACGCCCCGGCGGCGGCCCTGCCCTACCCCGCGCTCCTGCGCTCACTGGTCGGATTCGTGCGCAACGAGCCCGTGCTGCGGCTGCACTCGCTGCTGGGCGCGCTCAGCTTCGGCGCGTTCAGCGCCTTCTGGGTCACGCTGGCGCTCTACCTCCAGAGCCTGCCCGAGCACTACAGCCCCCAGGTGGCGGGGCTCTTCGGGCTGGTGGGCGTGGCGGCGGCCGTGGCGGCGCCGCTGGTGGGGCGCTACGCGGACGTGCGCGGAGACCGGAAGATCAACGCGCTGGCCATTGGCGTGCTGCTGTTCTCCTTCGTCGTGCTGTGGCTGCTGGGGCGCTGGCTGTGGGGAATCGCCCTGGGCGTCATCCTGCTGGACCTGGGAGCGCAGGCGAACCACATCTCCAACCAGACACGCGTGTACTCGCTGCACCCGGAGGCTCGGAACCGGCTCAACACCATCTATATGGTGACGTACTTCGTGGGCGGCGCGACGGGGGCCTACCTGGGGACCACGGCGTGGACGCACCTGGGCTGGACGGGCGTGTGCCTGGTGGGCGCGGGCCTCTCGGTGGCGGGGCTGCTCGCCCTGGCGATCGGCGGTCGACGGGCGCCGTAGCTCAGACGCTCGGCTCGCGGTGGCCCTGGCAGGAGCAGTCCAGGCACCCATGGGTGGCGCAGGTGCCGCAGCTGCGCTCCAGCTGCTTCTTGAGCGCCTGCCGCGCCCGGTGCAGCCGCACGCCCGCGTTGTTCGGGGTGATGCCCACCTCGGCGGCCACCTCGGGCACGGCGCGCTCCTCCAGGTCCACCCGCTGGAGCAGCTCGGCGTACTCGGGCTTGAGCGTGGGCAGCAGCTCGCCCATGCAGGCGCAGACGGTGGCCTTCAGCTCTGGGTCATCACCCTGTTCGGTGGCCTCGCGTGCCTCCCGCTCCATCGCGCGGCCCTCGGAGGCCTGCTTGCGGTAGTGGTCCACCAGGGCGTTGCGCAGCAACCGATAGAACCACGCCACCGCGCTCTCGCCCTCGCGCAGCTCGTGGCCCTTCTCCAGCGTCCGCACATAGGCGGCCTGCAGCAGCTCCTCCGCCACCGCATGGCTGCCCACGCGCCGCTCCAGGAAGGACAGGAAGCGCCGGTGGTTCTCCACCAGCACCCGCACCACCGCCTCCCCTTCCGCCTCTCGGAGTTCCATGACCCGCCTCAGTTCACCACGAGCGTGCCCTTCAACATCCGCATGCCGCAGGTGAAGGGGAAGGAGCCAGTCTTGTCCGGGGTGAACTCCACCACCGTCTCCGTCAGCCCCGGCAGCGGCTGCTTCACACCGAAGTCCGGGATGAGCAGCTCATCGGCGCACCCGCCGGTGTCCTTGCGGATGAAGCGCAGCCGGACCGGCATGCCCTTCTTCAGCTTCACCTCGCTCGGCGAGTAGCCGCCCGCCACGGTGATGGTCACCTCCTGCACCCCGCTCGCGTCCGCCTTCGCCGCGGGCGAGGCCACCGCCACGCTGCCGTCCTTCGGCGCGAGCAGGAAGGTGATGAAGTACTCGGGATCTCCCGGCATGGGCAGGCGCACCGTCGTCTCGCGCTCCTGCTCCGAGGCCGGCAGCTTCGCGGCGAGGAACTGTCCGCCTGGCTCGGGCGTGAGTGGCACGTTCTGCCCGCCGGCCTCCACAGTCCCCTTCATCCCCGCGAGCGGCACCGGCTTGCGGAAGGCGTCCGTCACCCAGACGCGCACCTCGCCCGAGCGCAGCGAGAGCACCTCCAGGTGCATGTCTCCGCTCATGGCGACGATGCCGCCCTGCAGCGGCGTGTGGTCGTGCTCCACGCTGAGGGCCTCGGCCTGTACGCGCCGCGAGCCTCCCACCTCCTCCACCGCCCCGGCGATGTGGACGCGCTGGCCCACCTTCGGCCCGAGCAGGGCCTTGGCATCCTGGCCCGGCGCGGTGAGCACCAGCACCGGCGCTCCACCCTGCACCGCCACCGTGTACACCCCGCCCTGCTTCGCGCACTGCTCCGCCGTGAGCCCCTCCGGGAGCGTGGATGGGCACGGCTCCTGGCGCAGTTCCCCCATCAGGTCTCCGTGGCCCTCGGCCTCCAGGTGCGCGTTGAAGCGCGCCGTCTCCGGCTTTCCCTCCCGCACCACCGTCACCACCATCACCAGGTGCTCGTCGGTGTGCGCGGGCCCCTGGCCCTCCAGGTGGTCTCCCACGACGGAGAGCGCCACGTCCGGATACCCGCCCTTGGCCACCTTGATGGAGCCACTGGCCCCATCCACCGGGCGCGGGCTCAGCGCGTCATCGAGCAGGTAGACGCGATAGCCACCCTCGCGCGAAGCCACCAGCTCCAGGTGCCCCCGCGCCGTCGTCTCCACCCAGCCCCCGTGAGGCGCGGCGTGCGCGTGCGGCTCGGCGGCGTGGGGCTGCTTCGCCGAGGCCTTCGCGGTCTCCGCCGGCGGCGCGGCCGGGGCTTGCGTCTTCTTGTCGCACGCGGCCAGCAGCCCGGCGACCACCACCACTCCCATCAAGCGCTTCATACGGTTCTCCCGAAAGTTCCCGCCCATCGTCCCCTCTCAAGCTCTGCCTGGCAGGCTGCTCTCGGACGCGGCAGCCAGGGCATCGCCCTCCTCCTCGCGCGAGGCCTGCTTGCGTGCCAGGTACTTCTCCATCGCTGGGCGGCCGAATCGATAGAACACGGCGGGCGTGACGACCATGTCCAGAATCGTCGAGCTGACCAGGCCTCCCAGGATGACCACCGCCACCGGGTGGAGGATCTCCTTGCCCGGCTCTCCCGCCGCGAGCGCCAGCGGCACCAGCGCCAGCCCCGCCGTGAGCGCCGTCATCATCACCGGCACCAGCCGCTCCAGCGAGCCGCGCACCACCATCTCCGGGCCGAAGCGCTCGCCCTCCACCTCCACCAGATGCAGGTAGTGGGAGATCATCATGATGGTGTTGCGGCTGGCGATGCCGCACAGGGTGATGAAGCCGACCAGCGTGGCCACCGAGAGCGTTCTATCCGTGAGCCACACCGCCGCCACACTGCCCACCAGGGCCAGGGGAATGTTGAGCATCACCTGGAGCACCAGCCGCACCGAGCGGAAGTGCGCGTAGAGCACCAGGAACATGCCGGTGAGCGACAGCAGGGACAGCAGCGCGATGAGGCGCGTGGCCGACTGCTGGCTCTCGAACTGCCCCTCGTAGGCCACGGTGGTGCCCACGGGTAGCCGCACCCGCTCGGCGACGCGCGCGCGCACCTCGTCCACCGCGCTGCCCAGGTCCCGGCCCGCCACGTTGGCCATGACGACGACGCGCCGCTGGAGGTGGTCGTGGTTGATGAGGTTGGGCCCGCGCGTCTCCACCACCTCCGCCACCGCCGCCACCGGCACGCGCGCGCCCGAGGGCGTGTCCACCAGCGCGCGGCGGAACGCGTCCGCGCTGACGCGGCTCGGCTCGTCGTAGCGCACCAGCACGTCGAAGGTGCGCTGGCCCTCCAGCACCTGCCCCACCACCACGCCGTTGAAGGCCTTCTCGAGCTGCTCGGCCATGGCGCCCGGCTGCACTCCCAGCCGCGCCGCCTCCTCGCGCTTGAGCCGGAGCTGGAGCTGGGGAATCAACGTCTGCTGCTCCACCTGGAGGTCCACGATGCCCGGCACCTCGGCCATCACCCGGCGCACCTCCTCGGCCTTGGCGCGCAGGGCGTCCAGGTCGCTGCCGAACACCTTCACCGCCACCTGCGCGCGGATGCCGGACAGCAGGTGGTCCAGCCGGTGGGAGATGGGCTGGCCGATGGACACGGAGACGCCGGGCAGCTGCGCGAGCCGGGCGCGCATGTCCGCGAGCACCTCGTTGCGCGGGCGGCCCCCTTCCTTGAAGTCCACGTCCAGCTCCGAGTAGTGGACGCCCTCGGCGTGCTCGTCCTGCTCGGCGCGGCCGGTGCGCCGGCCCACGGTGCGCACCTCGGGGATGGAGACGATGAGGCGCTCGGCGAGCAACCCGTAACGGTTGGACTCCTCCAGCGAGGTACCCGGGGCGGCCAGCACGTTCACCGTGGCGGTGCCCTCGCTGAAGGCCGGCAGGAAGGCACGGCCCATGAAGGGCACGGAGGCCACCGCCACCAGCACCAGCAGCACCGCCGCCGAGAGCACCGCGCCGGGGTGCGCCAGGGACACCTCATAGAGCTTGCGCGCGCGCGCCTTGAGGGCCCGCACCAGCGCGCTGTCACCGTGCTCCAGGAAGCGTGCCTTGGGCAGCAGGTACGCGCACAGCACCGGCGTCACCGTGAGGGACACGAGCAGCGAGGCGACGATGGATACGATGTACGCCACGCCCAGCGGCGCGAAGAGGCGGCCCTCGATTCCACCCATGGCGAACAGGGGCAGGAAGACGAGCACGACGATGAGGGTGGCGAAGACGATGGAGTTCCGCACCTCGGAGGAAGCGCGGTAGATGACGCGCAGCGGGGGCTCGGGCCGCTCCTTCTGGCGGTTCTCCTTGAGGCGCCGGTAGACGTTCTCCACGTCCACGATGGCGTCATCCACCAGCTCACCGATGGCCACCGCGAGGCCACCCAGGGTGAGCGTGTTGATGGTCAGCCCGAAGGCGCTCATCACCAGCGCCGTCATCACGAACGAGAGCGGGATGGCGGTGAGCGTAATCACCGTGGTGCGCAGATTGACGAGGAACAGGAAGAGCACCACCACCACGAGGAAGGCCCCGTCCCGCAGGGCCTCCGCCACGTTGGAGATGGAGGCCTCGATGAAGTCGGCCTGCTCGAAGAGCGTCTCCATGTGGACGTCCTCGGGCAGGGTCCGCTGCAGCTCGGCCACGGCGGCCTCCACCTGCCCGGTGAGCTGCAGGGTGCTGGCGCCGGGCTGCTTCTGCACCGCGAGGATGACCGCGGGCCGACCGTTCATGCCGCCATCGCCGCGCTTCACCGCGGGACCCACCTCCACCTTGGCCACCTGGGACAGGCGCACGGGCACGCCGTTGCGCACGGCCACCACGGTTGCGGCCAGGTCCTCCACGGAGGCGCTGCGCGCGAGGTTTCGCACCAGGAACTCACGGCCGCCCTGGGTGATGAAGCCGCCAGTGGTGTTGTTCTGGGACAACCCCGCCGCTCGCTCCACCTCCTCGAAGGTGAGCCCGAAGGCCAGCAGCTTCTCCGGATCCACCTGCACCTGGTACTGCTTCACCCCGCCGCCCATCACCGTCACCTGGGCGATGCCGGGGATGGTGAGCAGGCGCTGGCGGATGACCCAGTCGGAGAGCGAGCGCAGCTCCAGCGGCGAGGTGCGCTCCCCCTCGCTCTGCACCCCGAGCAGCAGAATCTCTCCCATGATGGAGGAGACGGGCGCGAGGTGCGGCACCACGTCGCGCGGCAGGCCCTCGCGCGCCACCTGGAGGCGCTCGGCCACGAGCTGCCGATCCAGGTAGATGTCGGTGCCCCACTCGAACTCCACGTAGACGACGGCCAGCCCCACGCCCGAGGAGGAGCGCACGCGCCGCACGCCGGGCGCGCCGTTCATCGCCACCTCGATGGGCCGGGTGACGAGCGTCTCCACCTCCTCGGGGGACAGGCCGCCCGCCTCCGTCATCACCGTGACGGTGGGGCGGTTGAGATCCGGGAACACATCCACCGGCAGCCGGGTGACGGCCCAGCCTCCATAGAGGAGCAGCGCCACCGCCGCGAGGACGACGAAGAGGCGGTGCCGCAGGGAGAAGCGGATGATGGCGTCCAGCACCTAGCGCCCTCCCCTGGCGGCCTGGAGCGTGGAGGCGCCGCGCACCACCACGCGCTCGCCCTCCTTCAGGCCGCGGCGCACGGCGGACCACTCGCCGTCCCGGACGCCCAGCACCACCTCGCGGCGCTCGAAGTCCTCGGGACCGGTGTGGACGAAGACGAAGGCGCGGCCCTCCTCCCGCACCACGGCGGCCTCGGGCACGGCGAGCACCTGCTCTCGGCCCCCGGCACCGATGGCCACCTCCACGAACATACCGGGGCGCAGGCGGCCCTCTTTGTTGTCCAGCTCGAAGAGGACGCGGACGCTGCGGGTGCCTTCCTCCACCACCTGTCCCACGTGGTAGAGGCGCGCGGGGAAGTGCTGATCCGCATAGGCCTCGCTATGCACGAGCGCGCCCGTGGCGGCCTCGACGCGGGCCACGTCGTTCTCGAAGACACGGGCCTCCACCCAGACGATGGCGGCGTCCAGCACGGTGAAGAGGGGGCGCGAGGGGTCCACCTGCTCGCCCACGGTGGCGCGCGCCTCGACGAGCACCCCGTCGATGGGAGCGGTGAGCGGGAAGCGCGCGGTGCCCTGGCCCTGACGGGCGCCGGAGAGCACGTCGCGGGCTGCGCGGGCGCGGTACAGCTCCTCTTCGGCGGTGCGCACGACGAGGGCAGCCTGCTGCACGTCCTTCTCTGCGACGACCCCCTGCAGGGACTCGAGGCGCGCGAGGTCCCTCCGGGCCTGCTCCAGGGTAGCCTGGGCGCGGGTGGCCTCGGCTTGGGCCTGGAGGAACTCGGTGGACAGGCCCGTGGCCTCGGAGGCGGAGAGGCTCTGCTGGACGGTGGCGAGCACCTGCCCCTTCTTCACCCGCTGGCCCACCAGGGGCATGGCGGCGCCCGAGGCGGCGACCACGCCGGAGACGGGCGAGGACACCTGAGCATAGCGGTCCGTGCGAGGGACGACCTTGCCGGGCGCCACGAGCCGCGCTTCCAACTGGCGGACGCGAGCGCGCTCGGTGCGAATCTCCAGAAGAAACTGGGTCTCCTTGGGGACGGAGAAGGAGGGCCCCGTGTCGGCGGGAGCGGCCGAAGCCCCTCCTCCATGGTCTTCGCCGCCATGGGCCAAGGCCCCTGAGGCCACGAGCCACACCGCCACCCCCACAACGCCGCGCCACCGTGTCATGACGCCACCCTCCGAGCCCGCCGCGCCACGGCCCAGGCCCCGAGCGCCAGGGCGACCAGCCCCACCCCGGCCAGGAGCCACGGCCCCGAGGCGCCACCCGCGTGCGAGCCAGCGGCCTCCTCCTCGTGCTCCAGGTGGACGGTGCCGAGCGCCAACACATCCACGGTCTGCCCACGCGTCACGGTGGCGACGGCGGCGAACTCGGCCTCCACGGGCAGCTCCGCCTCGGCCCGGTACACGCCAGGCGACTCCATCTTCGGCGCGAGCGCCTGCGTCGTCGGACCGGTGAGCGTCAGCTCCACCTGTGCGCCCGCCACCGGGGCATTGGTGTCCAGCTCGGCGACGAACACGCGCAGCGGCGTCTTCCCACCCTCGCCATGCGCCGGGTGCTTGAGCACCACCTCGAACACCTCTCCGGAGGCGCCCAGCACATGCATCTCCCCTTGCGTGGAGGCCACTGCGGGAGCGTCCCCGGCATGCTCCTCGCCGCCATGCGCCAGCGCCGTCGCGGCCATCAACGCACTCAACACGAAGGACCAGCGCCTCATCTCAGAGCCTCTCCCGTGGGAAGGTGGCCGAAGGCCTCCAGGAGCGCGGAGCGGGCCCGCGCGTGCGCCGCGGAGGCATCGATGGCCTCTCCGCGCGCGGCATAGGCCCGGTCCCGGGCGAGCAGGAACGCATCCAGGCCCAGCTGCCCGGCCTCATAGGCACGCTGCACGAGGACCAGGTTGCGCTCGACTCCGGGCAACACGGCGGTGAGCGCGGCCTCGGCGGCGGAGGCGGCCTTGTAGGCCTCGAGGGCGGAGACGCGCTCGGCCTCCACCTGCCGTGCCTGGGCCTCGCGCTCCGCCTCCCGCGCGGCGCGGCGGGCGCGGGCCGCGGCGAGCTCTCCCTGGTTGCGGTTCCACAGCGGCAGCGGCACGGAGAGCCGCGCCACCACCATCGGCGCGGTATGGAGGTCCGGGCCCGTGGCGTGCTCCTCCGGCCGGGTCTCCCGCTCGTACCCGAGGCTCACGGTGGGGTCGGGGATGCGCTCGCGGCGCAGCAGCTCCACCTCGACCCGAGCCGCCTCGGCCGCGGACTGAGCGGCCACCAACTCCGGCTGCTCCCCGCGCAGCTCCGAGGGAACGGCCAAGGGCGTCAGCCGAAGCGACAGGGCCGAGGGAGCGGCTCTTCCGAGCAGGCGGTTGAGCATGGCGCGGGCGGACACTGCCTGCGAGCGAGCCAGGACAGCGCGAGCCTCGGCCCGGGCCCGCTCCAGCGCCGCCGCGTTGCGCTCCACCTCTGGCGCATCTCCCGCCGTGAAGCGACGCTCCGAGGCCTCCTCCAGCGCCCGGGCCACCGCGAGCGCCTCTTCGGCCAGCCGCGCATGCGCCTCGAACCGCACCCACTCCGCCGCCGCGTCCGCCGCCGCGCGAGCCACCCGCAGTTCCACCGCGCGCCGCTGGGCCCGCGCCGCCGCGAGCGCGGCCTCGGCGCGCTCCACCCTCAAGCCACGCTGGCCGGCCACCTCCAGCGTCTGGCTGAGGGCCACCGACAACCTCCGCTCCCCGAGATTCTGGGCCGGAGCGTCGGTGCCGTACTCCACCTCCAGCTCGGGGTTCTGACGCAGCCAGCGCCCATCCGCCTCCAGCTCGCCCTCGGCGCCCGTCTCCTGCGCGCGCGCGGAGGCCACCTCGGGGCTCTTCGCGAGCGACTCGCTGACCACGCGCTCGAGCGACCACGCCTCCGCCTCCGCGACGGGAGCGGTGGAGAGGAGCAGCGTGAGCACGGTGGACACGGCGAGCATGTACCCCACTCCTTCGCAAGCCACGTGCCGGCCGGCAGCCTCGCGATTCCAGGTACTTGGCGCCGCCAGCGCGTGCCCAAGTGTGACCACTTCCATCACAGTGTGACCGAGCCCGCGAGCCCCTCCCACTTTCACACAGATTGCTGCTTTATCGTGTTTTGTCAGACCTGCCCTTTAGAGTGCGCCCCGCCTCAACCCATGGCTGGAAGCTCCGCAGCCGTGGGGAGGGGCCTGTGAACCATCACTCGAAAGGTGTTCCATGCGGATTCCCAAGAAGTCACTCCTGGCGCTCACCTGCTTCGCCCTGACGGCCAGCGCTCAAGCGCCCGAGAAGGACATGGCCGCGCCCCTGGCCGCGGAGAGCAAGTTCCTCAAGTCCGCCGACAGCCTCAGCGGGCAGTACATCGTCGTGCTGAAGGACTCCGAAGTGGGCGTCGCCAGCGTTCCGAGCGTGGCGCAGTCGCTCTCCCTGCGGCACGGCGCCAACGTGAGCCGCACCTACTCGCACGCGCTGCGGGGCTTCGTCATCCAGGCCAGCGAGGAGCGGGCGCGCTCGCTCGCCGCCGAGCCGCAGGTGGCCTACGTGGTGGAGGACGGCAAGGCGCACGCCATCGGCACGCAGCCCAACGCCACCTGGGGCCTGGATCGCATCGATCAGCGCAACCTCCCGCTGGACACCACCTATAGCTACAGCGCGAGCGGCGCCGGGGTGCATGCGTACATCCTGGACACGGGCATCTTCACGGGCCACTCGGACTTCGGCGGCCGGGCCACGGGGGATTTCACCTCCATCAACGATGGGCGCGGTGCCGCGGACTGTCAGGGACACGGCACGCACGTGGCGGGCACGGTGGGCGGCGCCACGTGGGGCGTAGCCAAGAACGTGCGGCTGCACGCGGTGCGCGTCCTGGATTGTAGTGGCTCTGGCACCTGGTCCGGCGTCATCGCGGGCATCGACTGGGTGACGGCCAACCACGTCAAGCCGGCGGTGGCGAACATGAGCCTCGGCGGCGGCGCCAATCCGGCGGTGGACGACGCGGTACGCAACTCCGTCGCCGCGGGCGTGACGTACGCGGTGGCCGCGGGCAACAACACCTCGGATGCGTGCAACTTCTCTCCGGCGCGCACGGGTGAGGCGCTGACGGTCGGCGCCACCGACAGCTCGGACAACCGGGCCTCCTGGTCCAACACCGGCACCTGCCTGGACCTCTTCGCTCCGGGCGTGAACATCACCTCCTCCTCGATGACCGGCGGCACGGCGGTGATGAGCGGCACGTCGATGGCGTCTCCGCACGTGGCAGGCGCGGCGGCGCTGTACCTGGAGAAGAACCCGGCGGCCTCGCCCGCCGCGGTGGCCTCGGCGCTCCTGAGCGACGCCACGCCGAACAAGGTGGGGAACCCGGGCAGCGGCTCGCCCAACCGCCTGCTCTACAGCAACCCGACTCCGTCCGGTTCCTGCGGCGTGCTGATGGCGGGCCAGTCCCTGGCTCCGGGTCAGTCGCTCTCGTCCTGCGCGGGCAACGTCACGCTGGTCCACCAGACGGACGGCAACGTGGTCGTCTACGACCGGCTGGGCGCGCTCTGGCACACGAGCACCTACGGCCAGGCCACCTCGAGCCTCGTCATGCAGGGGGATGGCAACTTCGTGCTGTATCCGGCTTCGGGCGCCGCGCTCTGGCACACGAACACGTACGGGAACCCGGGAGCCTTCGTGTCGATGCAGGACGACTGCAACCTCGTGGTCTACAACGCCGCGGGCGCGCCTCTCTGGGCGACCATGACGTTCTGCCGGTAGCCTGACGGCGGCCGCGAGCTGGAGGCGCTCTTCCTCCAGCTCGCGGTTCTGAGAAAGAGCTTCCGCCTCGTCCTCCCCTTCAACCCGCCTACGCAGGCCGGTGCCGGGCACGCCCACCCGAGTTCGGGATGACAACCCACAGTCTGCCCGGCCTTCGCACCGGGGACAGAGAAGCCACCGCCGAGAGCCTCCGTGCGCCGTGGGACAGCGCTGCTGGGCGATGCGCACTTCCACCACAACCCTCCCAGGCCGGGGATGCCGCACCCCTCCTTGGCCAATCCCTCGGCCATGTGGAGCGAGCCGTTGACGCCGAGTCGCGTAACCTGCTGGGTCGCGCGTCCTGCGCGAGACCTGTTAAGATGGCTTGGTGAACCTCCGCTTCCTTCCTCTCCTTCTCCTGGCCTGCTCTGGCCCCGCCGAGTACCAGCGCGGAACCATGCCAGCCCCGCCGGCGGCGCCAGCTCGCCCTGGCGTGGGCGCTCCCGTCATGGGCCAACCAGGCTCCTTTTCCGAGCCCCTTCCGCGCTCGCCCAACTCCCGGGTGCTGCCGCCTACCAAGGAGCCGGGCCTATGGAGCGCGGACAGGCCGAGGGCGGCTGCGGGCGAGTACGAGTTACCGAGCGTCCTTGGTTTCACCCCGCCTGCCGTATCCAAGGAGGAGGCCATGGTGGCAATGTACGCGGACAACTGCGCTCAGCTGGTGGACGACACAACCCGGTTCCCGTCGGTTTCACGAGCGCTCGCGCGCGCCTCAGAACGAGAGGTGGTGTGCATCGGGGCGCGGGCCTACTTCTCGTGCTTGGCGAATCTGTGGATCGAGGTGTCCAAGAAGAAGGACCGCCCAAGCATGGCGCTGTCGCAGGCTCTTCTGCAGTATCAACTCCGCCTGGAGCAGGAGGTATTGGAGGCGTGCAAGGATCTCGACGAGCTCCCGGAGTTGACGGCTCTTCTCAAAACGGTGGAGACCGCGTGGATGAACTCACTGAAGAAACGATGAGCCCGATGTTCAAACAGGTAGTCGCCGAGATGAGGGAGCGCATGAAGAAGGACCCTGAGTTCCGGCAGGCCACCAGACGCATGATTCAGTCCGTCGAACGCGGGGACTACGTGCTCCGGGGCCGGTGGGTGGAGCGAAAGGACGACGCACCCTCTGGCCAGGAGTAGCGCGGCAAGAGCCTTGGTAGTTCCCGGCGGACCTCGTTGGGGAGCGTGAGAATTGCCCGCCGGGTGGTGGCCAACTGCGCATTGGATCGCTCTCACCAGAAGTTCCAAGCGGCGGGTTCGATTCCCGCCGCCTCTCTCTCGAGAAGCCCAGCAATAACCTGAGCAGGTGTTCGACCGGCTCGCATCCTGTACGCTCTGGCACGAGCCACTTGGGCTGGAGGCGTCCCGATGCGAGTTTCACTCCTGCTGCTGTGTTTCCTGCCGGGCCTGGCACTGGCGCAAGAAACGGTGGAAGCGCACGCGGTGATATGGACAGGGGGGCGCTCAGCCGACGAGGCGAAGCAACACCAGGAGCGCTGGAGCAAGGAGGCGCCCCTCGCCGCCGGAGTCGTGGCATTTCCTAAGGATGCTCCGCGCTTGGTGAAGAGCGACGAAGTGCAGGGCCTCAAGCCTGGGTTCCACGTTCTGCTGCTCGGCCTGTGTGAGCCCGCATCCGCCGAGGCCGTGCTGCCGCTCCTGCAGGCGCTCTACCCGGGCACCTACGTACGACCGGTGCGCGTCCCCGCCGAACAGCTCGACTGCCCGCGCCCCGAGCACGAGGCGAAGCTGGTCAGCAAGGAGGCGCTGACGCAGGGCAACCGCGGCCTCACGGTGACGCTCGTGCGAACCGAGAACGGCTCGCCGGCCACCACCCCCGCTGTCCCGCGCATGTACGTGCGCACCGTGCTGCGTGATTCGAACGGCAAGCAGGTGGACGCCCAGCTCCAGGACTTCGAGGCGCGCTCCGGCGAGATGTCCGGCTGTGAGGTGAGCCTGCAGCGCAAGGGGGCAGCGCTCGTCCTGCGCACCGAGTGCTCCTCTCCCACGGTCAACTACCCGTTCTGCACGCCCATCGTCGAGACCTCCACCACCACGTTCAAGCCTGGCCCGGAGAAGCTCCAGTCGAGCACCAAGGAGTCCAGCAGCGGTGGGGAGTGCAACTGGTCCAACGCGGACTAGGGCGCATCAGAGGGATGGGAGCCTTTACGGTACGGGGGCCTTCGTGAAATCGACGAAGGCCCGGAGCGTCGCCGGGAGCTGGCGTCGGCTGGGGTAGTAGAGGAAGAAGCCAGGGTAGGGAGGGCACCAGTCTTCGAGGACCCTCACCAGGCGTCCCTCCGCGAGCAGCGTGCTCACCTGCCCCTCGAAGACATAGGCCAGACCTACGCCCTCCAACGCCGCCTCCACCATGAGGCCCTGGTCACTGAGCGTCAGCGGGCCGTCGACCTCAATCACGACCTCTTCGCCGTCGCGCTCGAACTCCCAGCCGTAAAGCACACCGCTGAGAAACCGGTAGCGGATGCAGGGCAGATCGCGCAGGTCATGCGGCGTCCTGGGCTTCGCGTGTCGCTCGAAGTACTCCGGCGAGGCCACGACGGCGGACCTCTGCCGCGGGCCCAACGGAACGGCGAGCATGTCAGCGGCGATGCTCTCGCCGAAGCGCACCCCGGCGTCGAATCCCGCCGACACGATGTCGCTCAGCGCGTCGTCCACCCGCACCTCCACGCGCACGTCCGGATAGGCCCGGAGAAATCGGGTGACGATGGGCATGAGCGCCAACTGCGCCGACTGCCGGGCCGCGTTGATGCGCAGCGTCCCCATCGGTCGGCCTCGGAAGGTGTTCAGATCCTCGAGCGCATCGCTGATGTCTCGGAAGGCGGGGCGGAGGCGCGCGAACAGCCGCTCACCGGCTTCCGTCAGCGCGACACTGCGCGTGGTGCGATTGACCAGCCGCACGCCCAGACGGTCCTCGATGGCGTTCAACGCATGGCTCAGCGCGGAGGGCGACACCCCCAGCTCCACGGACGCTCGACGGAAGCTGCGGTGGGTGGCCACGGCCAGGAAGGGCGACAAGGCTGAAGGATCGATCCGCTTCATTGCTGAAATGAACTCATCAGCCCATTGAAGATTCAAGAGATTAACTCAGCACTGCTCCACCGCTACCTTCTCTCTCGCCAGCCCGACGCACCTGCCGGGGGGCTTTCTGGAGAGGAACTCATCATGCGCGTTTGGTTCATTACTGGAGCTTCTCGTGGTTTTGGCGCCCTGATCGCCGCCGAGGCCCTGGCCGCTGGCGACGCGGTCGTGGCCACGGCCCGTGACCCGAAGAGCGTCACCGCGAGGTTCGGGGAGCACCCGCGGCTGCTCGCCGTCACGCTCGACGTCACGAAGGAGGAGCAGGCCCGGGATGCCGCGGCGGCGGCAATCCAGCGCTTCGGGCGCATCGACATCCTGCTCAACAACGCGGGCTACGGGCTGCTCAGCGCCGTCGAGGAGGCCAGTGCCCAGGAGGTCGAGCACGTGTTCGGCACCAATGTCTTCGGGCTGCTGGCCGTCACCCGCGCGGTGCTGCCCCACATGCGGCGCCAGCGCTCGGGGCATGTCATCAACATCTCGTCGATTGGTGGTTACAGTGCCTTCGCGGGATGGGGCGTCTACGGCGCCACCAAGTTCGCGGTCGAGGGCCTCACGGAGGCTCTGGCCGCCGAGCTGGCCCCCCTGGGCATCAAGGCGACCGTCGTGGAGCCCGGCTTCTTCCGCACGGACTTCCTCGATGCCCAGTCCCTCTCGGTGTCCAAGCCGATCGCCGACTATGCGGAGACCGTGGGCGCCACGCGTCAGCTCGCGGGCGATCTCAACCACGCGCAGCCGGGCAATCCCGCGAAGCTGGCCAAGGCCATGCTCGCGCTGGTGGAGGCCCCCCATCCTCCCTTGCGACTGCCGCTCGGTAGCGACACGCTCGCGCGGATCGAGTCCAAGAACCGCGGCGTCGCCGAGGAGATCGCCACCTGGCGCCAGCTCGCGCTCTCCACCGATGGGTTCGGCACGGCCCCGTGAGCTCCATGGGCGCTGGCGTGCTCGTGCGGCCAGCCCTGACGTGTCAGCCCTGTCACTGACATGCCAGCTCCATCACGGACATGTCAGTCGGCTCCGGGTGTATGGGTTCAGAAGGGAGAGGTTTCAAGGTCGGTCTCGTTTGTGCAGAAAAGAGCGGCGCTTTTCCTGTCGGGAACACCCTGAACCCCACACCGCACCGCGATCCATTGAACTCCTCTCCCTGCTCACACGTGAACCTTCGCTTCATCTCGGTGGATGCGCCACCCGCCGCTCCGACGTGTCAGTCGCGGCTGCTGACGTGTTGCTCGTCACGCTGGCGTGTCAGCGCTCCCTCCTGACACGTGCCCTTCCCCAGGGCACCACGCCGCGCTCCCTTCACGAGAGCCCTCTTCCCAGCAGCGCGTCGTCCTGGCGCAAGCCCTGCATTACTCCGGCTCCGCAGAGCACCTGAGCCGGAGAACCGCATGCCTTTCCATAGACCTCCCCGCCATGCCTCATCCCCCACCCGCCCTCGCCACCGAGGTGGCCGCGTGCGGGCGGGCCTCTTCTCCGCGCTCCTGCTGCTGGGCTCGACAGCCTCCGCCCAGCCCGCCGCTCCCCCAGCCAAACCCAGCGCGCTCAACAACGGCAGCGCGGCGGAGGCCTCGGCCTACTACAAGAAACTCGCCAGGACGCTGAACTTCCTCACGCCGGAGACCATCGAGTCGAAGGCCAACATGCAGGAGCTGCTCAACTACCTCGGCTACTCGGAGCTCTCTCCCGAGTTCGTGGAGTTCGAGGCCCCTGAGAAGTTGATGGGCGGCGGCTCCAACCCGCCCCCTGCGGCGGCCTTCCCCTACTGTGGCAAGTCCATCGAGCTCAAGTCGTGGAAGGGCGACTCGCTGAACCGTCCCGACATCGCCCAGGGTGTCACCTCCGCGGCCACGGGGACCGGCAACCTCTGGGCCGTCGAGTGTGTGGGAGACAAGGTCCGGCTCAAGTCCTCGAAGGGGGACTACCTGCACCGCCCCGACAGCAACCAGGGCATCACCACCTGGCACACGGGCGTCGGCAACGATTGGACGGCCGAGTTCACCAACGGCAAGCTCATGCTCAAGTCGTGGAAGGGTGACTACCTGCACCGTCCCGACAGCACCCAGGGCGTCACCACCTGGCACACGGGCATCGGCAATCAGTGGACCGTCGTCGAGCGCGGCGGCCCCACCCCGCCCCCCGCGGTGGCCTTCCCCTACTGTGGCAAGCCCATCGAGCTCAAGTCGTTCAAGGGCGACTCGCTGAACCGTCCCGACACCGCCCAGGGTGTCACCTCCGCAGCCACGGGGACCGGCAACCTCTGGACCGCTGAGTGCGTGGGAAACAAGGTCCGGCTCAAGTCCTCGAAGGGGGACTACCTGCACCGCCCCGACACCGCCCAGGGCGTCACCAGCTGGCACACGGGCCCCGGCAACGATTGGACGGCCGAGTTCACCAACGGCAAGCTCATGCTCAAGTCGTGGAAGGGCGACTACCTGCACCGCCCCGACACGGCCCAGGGCGTCACCAGCTGGCACACGGGCCCCGGCAATCTGTGGACCGTCGTCGAGCGCACCTCCGGCGGCACCCCGCCTCCCCGCCAGAAGGGGGACATCCTCGTCTCCCGCTTCTTCGCGCCCAAGATTGTCAACTTCGCCGTGGCTCCCGAGAAGCGCGACATCGGCTGGCGCCGGCTGGTGCGCATCAACCCCCGCCCCAACTCCGAGGCGGCGAAGCACCACGTGGAGAGCGCGTGGATCCTCTTCAACCACTTCACCAGCCCGCCCACCCATAGCCCCTACGGCGGCACCCCGCCCACCGAGCAGCTGAAGGACTCCCCGTGGGGCCCGGTGAAGGTCACCGTCCCCGGCAACATGAAGAACGGCTCCGTCAACACCCAGGTGTCCCTCGTCACCCATTGCACCGGCGCCAAGGAGGAGTGCGCGGAGATCGACAGCATCTACTGGGTGGACTTCGGCCCCTCGTCGAAGGGCTACAAGCTCTCCTACCAGCTCGATGCCTTCTTCGACGCGGGCAACCTGGTGGCCGCGGGTGACACGGCCGGCGCGGCGCCCTACTTCGTGCCCAATGGGTGCGACACCTGCCACGGCTCGCTCAAGGGCCAGGCCATCCTCAACCTCCTGGACACGGACCACTGGATGGACCGCGTCACGGATGGCGACTTCCCCGCTCTGGCCAAGCCGGCCGCTCCGGCCCCCCTGTTCGACGCCGGCAAGGATACGAACTCGCCTCAGTACGCCGCTGCCTTCGACATCATTCGCACCCTCAACCGAGAGATCGCCGACCAGCAGCGGCGCGTCAACAAGCAGAGCTTCCACCTCGCCGCCACCGACGAGTGGCTGCAGCTGCACCAGAACTCGGTTCAGCCAGTGCCGGACCTCATCAAGCGCGGCTTCGAGTTCGCCAACGTCAGCCACCCGCTCCACAAGACGCGCAAGCCGACTCCCACGCCTCTGACGTGGAGCTCCACGCCACAGGACAAGGAGCTGCTGGGGCTGCTGAACAAGTACTGCTACCGCTGCCATGGCGCCATTCGCTTCGATGTCTTCAGCAAGGACCTGATCGCAGACCAGACCAGTCCCATGCTCGACCGCATCGACCCGAACCCCACTCAGGCCAAGGTCATCGGTTTCAAGATGCCCCCCGACCGCGACATGCCCGCCAAGGACAAGCAGCGCCTGTTGGACCTCCTCGACCAGCTTGATCAGGAAACCCACTAAGAGAACGGAGCATTGACCATGAGCCAGAGATTCTTCCGCATCCACCCCTCCATCGGCGTCGCCCGCGTGGGCGACTCCCCCACCGAGTTCTTCATCGGCCCCGAGCGGCCCAACGAGCGGCCCAACTACGACGCTGCCCAGAAGAAGTTCCGCCCCTTCAAGGACAGCCAAGGCCGCGTCAAGCGCCAGGCGGCCCGCTTCCGCATCTTCGAGTACGAGCTCCAGGGCAGCAAGATCGTCCCCTTGCGCGAGGTGACCGCTGGCAGCCAGGGCATCACCCAGATCACCTGGAAGGCCCACCTGGCCAACCGCAAGGCCGCCTTCTTCAAGTTCGACGGGCAGGACGGCGCGAACGGCCAATGGAAGGGGCCGGAGACCGAGCCGGGCGTGCATGACACGCCGAACCGGCTGCGCAACAGCCACGTGCCCGCGGCGGACCGCGAGCGGCTGCTCGTCATCGACCCGGGCGCGAAGTCCATCTCGGGCCGCAACACCCCGCCGGTTCCCTTCACCAACACCAAGAGCCACATCCCCATCAAGTCCCTGGGGGAGCTGCGCACGGATGAGAATGGCCACCTGCTCGTGCTCGGCGGGCCCGGCGAGGCCCGGACGACGAAGCCCGGCACGCTCATCAACAACTACGTGAACAACGACCACTGGTTCGACGACATGGCGGACGGGCCGGTGTCGGCCGAGGTCACCTACGTGCTGAACGGCACGACGCAGGTGGCGAAGCTGGAGGGTGACACCGGGGCCTGGGTCCTGGTGGGGCCGCCCGACTTCGCGCCCTCGGTGGGCATCACCGTCCGCCTGCTGGACACCCTGTGGGACGTGGCGGTGCGCTTCCCCCAGGAGGTGAAGCTCTTCGACACGGATGGCCTCTTCTCCCAGGGGCTCTTCGCGCGGCTCGCGGCGCAGCGGGCGGACTGGAACGCCCAGGAGAACAAGTTCAATAGCTACAAGCCCTCCTTCCTCCACGAGGTCTACCCGCTGCTCGAGCGGGCCCTGCAGCAGCGCCAGGTGCATAACCCCGAAGCCTCCAAGTCCTTCCATGGGAGCCTCGCGGGCGTGGAGCAGGACCTGGGCTCGGTGTCCTCCAGCCGAGGCAGGCGCATGCGCAGGACGATCTTCGGCTACATGCGCAACCCCTCCAACAACGCCGGCAACGACCCCCTGCTCATGCCCAAGGGGCTGGGAGACAAGTACTCGGACCTGGAGAAGCAGCCCGGAGCGGACTACTTCATGAGCCTCACGCGCGTGCAGTACGCGGTGCTCGAGCGCTGGGCCGCGGGTGAGTTCGTGGAGGACTGGGATCCGGCGGCGGCCCAGGCCGTTCCCCAGGCCATCACCGCCGAGGGACTGGACCGGGCCGCGATGGAGAACTCGGTGGGAGGCCCCTTCTTCCCCGGCATCGACTGCAGCTGGATCGTGCGCAGGCCCGAGTTGTACGGAACGCCTTTCCGCGTCAAGCACTCGGGGAATGTCTTCCCCGGCGCCCCGGACACGCTGCCCATCCGCCCAGGCTTCTTCTCCCAGCAGATGGCGCTGCCCTGGCAGGCGGACTTCTACCAGTGCAAGAAGCAGCTCTACCCGCCGGCGCACGTCCCGTACGACGGCGAGCGCATGTACCACATGTGGTGGTGCGCCCACCGGCCGGATGACGTGTTCGCCAAGAAGGGGGACCTCGCCATGGTCTCCTGGACGCGCGAGCTGGAGAAGGTGGCCGAAGTCGAGGCGCAGAAGCCGGAGCTCCAGTCCCAAGCCACGGAGGACACTCCCGCCAAGGACCTGGCCATGTACATCCAGATGCAGCAGAAGTGGTCGAGCCTGGGCTTCGTCCTCCAGGAGGGCGAGCAGTTCTTCGAGTCGCAAGAGCGGAGCAAGTGATGGACGGGCGAGCCACCTATACAGCCGTGGTGGTGGGCGGCGGGGTCGCGGGGCTGAGCGCCGCGCTGACCCTGGTGCGGACGGGGGTGTCCACCTGCGTGGTCGAGCGCACGGACTACTCGCCCTGGCGCCCTGGGGAGACACTCTCCCCGGTGGCGTTCGCCGAGCTGCGGCGGTGGCTCGCCCCTGAACCGTTGGAGACGGAGGGCTTCCTGGCCTCGTACGGCCTGGAAGCCACCTGGGGCTCGGAGAAGCCCCACCACCACTCCTTCCTCACCAACCCCTACGGCCAGGGCTGGCACGTGGAGCGCCGGCAGTTGGACAGCCTGCTGGCGCGCCACGCGCGGTCCCAGGGCGTGGAGCTGTGGTCGAACGCCTGCGTCACCCACCTGGAGCGTGAGGAGCGCGGGTGGCGGCTCCAGCTCAGCACGCCCGAGGGCCCGAGGAAGTTGCACTGCACGGTGTTGGTGGATGCCACGGGACGCTCGGCACAGGTGGCGCGCTACTGCGGCGTGCGGCGGCAGAACCATGACAAGCTCTGCAGCGTGTCGGCCGTCGTGGACAGGCCGCCGAGCCATGAGGAGCACCTGCTCCGGGTGGAGGCCACCCCCTCGGGCTGGTGGTACGCGGCGCCCCTGCCCCAGGGGCGCATCATCTTCACCCTGATGAGCGACGTGGATGTGCTGGAGCGCCACAACGCGTTGCGCCCTGCCGGGTGGAGCGCGCTGCTGGCCCAGACCCGTCACCTGACGCGGGGGCTGGGAGAGCTGCCGACGGTGCAGCGGCTGCATGTCCGCCCCTGCGAGACGAGCCGCCTGGAGCGTGCGGCCGGAGAAGGCTGGGCGGCCGTGGGGGACGCGGCGGCCATGTGGGATCCCCTGTCCTCGAGCGGCATCGTCAAGGGGCTGCGCACGGGGCAGGCCGCGGCACGCGCTCTGTTGGCCTCCCTGAGAGGGGACCGAGAGGCGTTGGAGGACTACGCACGGGAGCGGGAGGAGGAGTTCTCCGGCTACCTGGAGGCACGCCAAGCCCACTACGCTCAGGAGCAGCGTTGGATGGGCGAGGCCTTCTGGCAGCGGCGACACGCGCCTGCTCCGCTAGCGCTGGGGTGATGAGACGGCTACTTCGAGCCGAGGGGCACGGGGCTGTGCTTGGCTCGGAGATTGATCTCGAGATAGCCGTCCATCTCACAGACGTATTTGTCCTTCACGCGGGCTTGGAGCTCCTCCGGCAGCAGGCGGAAATCGCTTTCATCGTTGAGGGAGAGGCGCTCGAGCCGAGAGAGCTCCGCGATCCGGGGCGAGATGGCCTTGATGGGGTTGCTGCCAAGCCGCAGGTGCTCCAGGTTCGAGAGCTGGGCGATCTCATCGGGAATCCGAGTGAGTTGGTTGCCGGTCAGATCGAGATCTCTCAAGCTCGACATGTGCCAGATCCCTGAGGGCACGTGGTCAAAGCGGTTTCCGTCGAGATGAAGCTTCTCGAGGCGAGCAAGTCCGGCCACCGACCCAGGCAGCGCGGTGAGCTGGTTGTTGTTGAGATAGAGGGCTTTGAGCTTCCCCAGCCGGCCAATCGCTGGCGAGACGGACTGGAGGCGTTGGAAGTTCGCGTAGAGCACCGTGAGCTCTCCAAGGAGCCCGATCTCTTCAGGTATTGCCTCCAGGTCCCCGTGGATCAGCGACAGATCCTTGAGCTGTGCGAGCCGGCCGAGCCCCCCCGGAAGCGCGGGCTTCGAGTACCCATCGAAGCGAAGACGCGAATAGTCTTCGAACAGCTCGAGATGACCGCACTCGAACGCCACCCGCTTGGCGGTCCCGTCTTCCAGCAGGAGTTCACGCAGCGAGGTGGACAGCGGCGCCGGGAAGTCGTCGCGCTGGAGCAGCCCGCACACGAAGGCGATGTTGGCCGGCTCCTTACTCGCGATGAGCTGCACGAGCTGCTCTCTCAGGGGCAGCGTCAGCGCCTGCTCTACCCGGAGCTTCCCGCCCTTCGCAGGGACGTAGCCCTTCTGAAGAAAGGCGGTGACGACCGATTCAATCGGCGGCGGTTGGGACACGGTCATCACGACAGGCTACAGCATCGGAGGAAGCACCGCGACGATCCACGCTCAGCCCTTTTCCTTCCGGGTCGCGAAGAGCCAGTAGCCGGCGAGCGTGAACAGGATGACCGCGAAAACGATGACCGCCCGGATCCAGGCGCGCAGCACCCGCCTCCGCCGACTGATGACGTTGCTGGTGACCTTTCTGTTGGCGTTGCTGGTGCTCGAGCGCTTCTCCGCCGTGACGATTGCCCTCGTCCGCGAGGGAGGCGCAGAACCGGCGCGCCGACTGGCCATGCAGTGCGTGGCGGCCAGCCCTGAGGTGTTCTATTTGCTGGCGCTCTGGTGGGTCCGACAGGCCTTGGCCGCGTTCGCGCGAGGCGAGCTCTACACCCCGACGATCACCGGGCCCTGCATCGCGTCGGGGTCATGCTGGCGACCGGTGCGTTGATCGGCGTGTTCATCGTCCCGAGCGTGACGCGCGCGTTCGGGTTCGGGCCGGGCTACGTGATCGCCTACGACGTGAGCGGGCTCGCGCTGGGCGCGGTCGGTCTTGCGCTGATGCTCCTCGCGAACGTCTTGGCGCATGCCTCCGCCCTGCAGCATGAACTCGACGAGATCTTCTGATGCCGATCCGAATCACGCTGGATGACGTGCTCGCCAGAAAAGGCATGAAGGCGAAGCAGCTCGCCGAGCTGATCGGGGTGAGCCAGACGCACCTGTCCCTGTTCCGCTCGGGCAAGGTCCGCGGGGTCCGGTTCTCGACCCTGTCCAAGCTCTGCGCGGCACTCGGATGCGAGCCGGGCGAGCTGATCAAATACGACCCTGACCCCGCGGACCTGTTGACGCCAGACGAGGAGTGAGCCCAGGCGGGCCTGGGCGTGGCGCGACGATGGCGCACTCCACCGGCCTCCGTGGCTGACTAGGTTTTCGCCACCGGCAGAAGATACGTGAGCTTGAGCGGCACCAGTTCGAGGTACAGCTTGAGGTGCTCCAGGGCGACAGTGGAGGCACGGTGGCGCTCGAGCACCTTGCTCATCGCCGCGATGGTTGCCTTGTTCGCGGACTGGGACTTGTCCTGCTCCCGCTTGGCGATCTCCTCGTAGATGCCTTTCACGTCGTACTCCAGGTTCTTCTGGCCGCGGGTGATGACGGCGTCCTTGAACGGTCCGACGTAGGCGAACTCCACGGTCCCGGAGCGCGGATCATACCGGGCCTCGTCGACCTGGACCCGGTCCAGGTAACGCCGCACGTACTCCGAGATCGGCTTCTTCTTGGGCCCGGAGACCCGGTACTCATTGGGGGTCATCCCGCCTTGCTTGGTAAACGTGATGCAGCCGTTGGCCATGCAGGAGATGATCGAGGAGGCATTGTCACTCATGCCCCGCGCGTCCTGCTTGAAGGCGTACTTGCACTGCCGGAACAGGAGGATCAGCTGCTCGGGTGAGACGTTGAAGTGCAGATCGATCGGCAGCGTGTTCTCGTCGGGGCCGATGGGCTTGGTGGGCTTGGCGAGCTTGAGCACGGCGATCTCCCGCTCGAGCCGCGCCTGCTCGTCCCCATCCGCCGCGACGACAAGCCCCTGCTTCAGTTTGCCTAGGCGCACCCCCTTCTCTCGGGCCTGCTGCTCTTTGTCCGTCCAATCCGGGGACTTGAGCTGGTCGTTGTAGGTCTTGAGTGCCCCCGGAAACAGCCTGCGCAGGTCCCGGCACCTCGTGTTGAGGTCGAGCAGCGCCTGCACGTTCGTATCGGCGCAGGCCTGATTCACGATCGCCTCCCACCCAGGCTCTACGGCCAGCAGCATGTTCCTGCCGTAGGCGTTCTTCATCAGCAGCTTGACCGTCTCCGCGTCACTGGCCTTGCCCGCGACGACCACGCGCCAGGGCTTCTTGCCATCCTTGAACTGCTTCGCCAGCCGGATCGCGTCCTGAGCCACGATGAGGTGCCGGATCATCCCGAAGCTGATCACCGCCACCTCGCGAGCGAGGATCTCCCGGGTATCGATGGGCTGGGAGGGAACGGTGATGACCACCGGGATGTGTACCGCCCGCTGGGCGAGATCCGGGGCGTCGAGCGTCGCGCTGGCCTCCTGCACCTGCTCATGCGTGAGCACGAGGGTCTCGGGCACCCGGAGCTTGGTCGCCTGGGCGCTCTTCACCGCGTTGTTGAGGTCATGATCATTGAGGAAGATGACCCGCTCGGAGGAGCGGCAGTACTGGTTCAGCACGCCGACATTGCGCGAGGTCGTCACCGGCAGCAGGAAGTTGAACTTGAACTCATGCACCGTGGAGACGACGTGAATCCCCTCCTTCCGCAGCTCGCGGATGCGCTCGTCGTTGAACGCGCTGCCGCTCTCGGGATAGCGCGACTGGATGTGCAGCACGTGGGCGACCTTGGGATGCTTCTTGAGCTCGCCCAAGAGGTACGCCTTGATCTTCGTGTAGGCGGCCAGCTGTTTGACTGCGTTGCGCACATCGTTGTTGGGAGCGTCGTAGTCCAGACCTAGCAGTTCGCCGGCCTCCATCAGGCGTCGTTGGTGCGCGTCCAGCGCATTGCAGCGTCCAACGAGCCTCACGGCGTGAACGTCCAGCACCCTCAGCCCATGCACGACCGCCTCGATGTAGTCGGCGTCGCCGTTCTGGAAGCCCTCGAAGAGCGCGGACGAGAAGTACACCCGCAGCTTGGGCTTCCCCCGTGTCGCGTCGACCAGCGGCCCGATGGGCTCGTCTGGCTCGAGCCCTGGCTTGGAAGGAGAGGGCCCCGGGCTGAGGCCTCCGAACCGTGACCAGGCGCTCGGGGCGAGCACGGTCCAGACGCACTCCACGCTCAGGACTGGCACCTGCGAGGGCACTCCGAACAGCGCCGCAGGGCTGGCCGCAGGGTCGACGTTGGCGCCCTGGTACTTCACGCCGCTGATGTTCGAGCAGCTGGGGATTCGGCCCTGCGCGTGGAGGAGCCGCACCGCGTTGTGGAGAGAGTTCCCAAGTGGACCCGGGCCCAGGGGCACGTCATCACACGCGAGCACGCCAATCGGCGTGTTCACAAAGAGGAGCTTGACCTTCATCAGGCGCCCAGTCCGGATGGCCTCAAGAGAGAAGACTCGAAGCTTCGCCGCTGCTGGGCGCCTGTCAAAGATCCGCGAGCATCGCGTCTCCAAGGCGGGTACCCATCTCGCGGCAGAGGTCATCGAGGCGGGCGTCAGGTGCGAGCACCAGAACACGACCGCTAAAGTCTGCTGACGGCTTCCTACGTACAACATAGGATCTTCCCGAGGGAGAGAGGTGCTCTCTCCTCCAGCGGGAGGTCCCTTCATGAGCCCCAAGTCCGTCTCCGAGGCCCCTTCCCTCCTCCTCCCGGGAACGCAGGTGGGCGACTGGCGCGTGGAGGCTCGACAAGGCGAGGGCACTTACGGAGTCGTCTACCGCGCCGTCCGGGTGGGCCAGGAGGACTCAGGCCCCGTGGCCCTCAAGCTGGCCGTGTACCCGTGGGATCCTCGCTTCGCCCGTGAGGTGGGCCTGCTCGCGCGCATCCGCTCCCCGAGCGTCCCACGCCTGCTGGGCCACGGGCTCTGGCGCCACGCCTCCGGAGCGGAGCACCCTTTCTTCGTCATGGAGTGGGTGGAGGGCACCCCGCTCTACGCCTGGGCCGAGCAGCATGCCGCCTCCTGCAGGCAGGTGCTCCGGCTGCTGGCCCAGGTGGCTCGCGCGCTTGCCGCCACCCATGCCGCCAACGCCGTCCACCGCGACGTCAAGGGCGCCAACGTCCTGGTGCGGCACTCGGACGGCAGCGCCGTGCTCATCGACTTCGGCGCGGGCCACTTCCAGGGAGCCCCCCGTCTCACATGGCAATCCCTGCCTCCGGGCACGGTCGCCTACCGCTCTCCCGAGGCCAGTCTGTTCCTGCTGGCCTCCGTTCGTGCTCGCGATGCCTACTACCCGGCCACTCCGGCGGATGACTTGTTCGCCCTGGGGGTGACGGCCCACCGCCTCGTCACGGGGGAGTACCTCCCAGACATGGAGCCCTCTCAGGATGAGGCGGAGTCCTGGCATCTGCTTTGCCCGGATCCGCGACCCTTCCTGGTGCGCAATCCCCGAGTACCCCCACGGCTGCGGAAGGGGATCCTCCGCCTCCTCTCGGAGTCTCCCGAGGCTCGTGGCACGGCAGTGGAGTTCGCCGAGGCGCTGGAAGCCGCCGCGGAGCAAGCAGGCCCCGAGGCAGACCTTCCTCTGCTCACCGCGCAGGCACCGCAGACTTTGCCCTTACCCCGCGAGCAGGCCCTTGCTCCTGTATCCACCCGAGAGATACCGCCGCAAGAGAAGGCACCCTCAGGCCTGGCACCCATCCCGAAGCGATCCGGCTTCCGGACGCATGTCCTGGCAAGGCGCCCCTGGCTTGCCCTGGCCACCCTGGGGATGATTGGGGGCCTTGTGTGGTCCTTGAAGGCAGTGCATGCACGGTTCGAGCGGCTGGCTGCGCGCGGGCAGCAGTCCTCTGCTTCCGAAGTGCCAGATGCGGGCACTGCCGCCGTGGGGGACTCCGCGCCAACGGCGCCCCTGGCCTCCATCCATGTCCCCTCCAAGACGGAGGCCATGGCCCGGGACATGCCTCCCAAGCCTCTTCCCGGTCAGACCCGACCCGACGAGAAAGGCCACTGCCCAGGCCGCAAGCAGGTGGCCCTCAACGGAGGCTGCTGGGTGGAGACCCTGCCAATGACCGCCGAGGAGTGCGCGGAAAACGGCTCCGTGTACAGCCAAGGCCGGTGCTACGCCCCTGCCCTCACTCCGCCCAGTAAGCCTCCGCCCACGTCGAGTCCGCCGGACTCCCGCTGAGCCCCGGTCTCATCCGCTCGGAGCTTCTGGCGAGAGCGATCCAACTCAGTCGAGTGCCGTTTCCATTAGAACTCATCCCTCCATCTATACAGCGTAAACCATCCACATTTGGCGCACTGGATCTCGCTGCATTCATTGACGCCGTCCAATCCTGCACTCTCGTCCATGAAGATTTTGACGTTGCCTTCAACGTTGCCGCAGCCGTCGCGTGCGCAGGGCGACTGAGTAGGCTCGCCCGCGCTCACCCAGCGGGTGCCGTACGAGTGTGTCTGGTCGACGCGATTCGGACCCATGGACGCGTAATTTGCTGGCGCCCTCTGCGGCTTCTCCGACGCACTCGCCGATCCGCGGTGGTAATAGCTCTTCGGGGCATGTGCCACGCCGCACGCATGGCACATAGAGATCTCGGCAGCGTTGCTCTGTGACATGAGGAAGACCCAAGATCCAAGCTGTGCAGAGGGCAGAAACGGGCAACTTTCCTGCAAGCAGACGAACATACCATCAAGTGAGCTGTGTGTTCTCAACCAAATCGCGCATCATCAATGGCCGCTGAGCATCCGCAGCGCACTCGGGGCCGTCATTTGGACAGCTCAACCGTGGGGCCTAAGCTGCCGCCTTCCCATCGTTTCGGAGGTTCATCATGCGCCCCACCATCTGGCTGGGTCTTCTGCTCTTGTTCCTTGGCGGATGTACAGATTCTTCGACTGACCCTCAGGTCGAGCCCCCGCCGTCCCCCGTGGATCGCCTCAAGGCCGCCTCGCGAGTCGTGTTGCGCAATGCCTCGCTGGTCGTCACCATGGACTCGGCGCTGGGGACGGGCCCGCTGGGCACCCTCGAGAATGCCGACGTTCTCTTCGCTGACGGAGCCATCCTCTCCGTGGGCAAGGGGCTGGAAGCTCCCGATGCCCTGGAGCTGGATGCATCGGGCAGGATCGTCATGCCGGGGTTCGTGGATGTCCACAATCACCTCTGGCAATCACTCATCCGAGGCTGCGGCGCCGACAAGAACGTGCTCGGCTGGCTCGACGAGTGTGTTTACTCCATGCGCCGGGTCGCCCTCACCGAGCAGGAGGCTTTCGCGGCGGTGCGGCTCTCGATCGTCGACCTGATCGACACGGGGGTGACCACCGTGCTGGATAACTCGCACGCGTTCAATGTCAACTTCAGCCGGGGGAACCAGCGGGCCTTGGATGAATCGGGACTGCGCTATGTCTTCGCGCACTGCGCCAGTGGATCCCGGTACCCGGAGCATCGGACCATCAAGGCAGAGCTGGATGCGAAGTGGCCCATGGCCTCCTTCCAGGTCTGCTCGCATCCAGGCACCAGCACGCAGACATGGCTGACCAACGCCACGGCCCTTTCCAAGGAATTGAATGTGCCGCTCAACCTGCACTTGTCCGAGAACATCGCGGACCGGGAAGAGCGGCAGCTGGAGAGCATGCAGCAGGCGCGCTCATTCGAAGCGAAGCTGCTGGTCAACCACGCCGTCCACCTGACAAACGAAGAGATCGCGCTGCTCGCGACGAGTCACGCACGGGTCGCCCACAACCCTCTCAGCAACATGCGTCTGGCGTCCGGTGTCATCAACCTCCCCGAGATGCGGGCGCAGGGTATCAAGGTCGGCCTGGGATTGGATGGAGGCACGAACGACATGAGTGACTTCTTCGCGAACATGCGCGCGGCGGTGGGCCTGCAGCGTGCGAAATTACTGAGCGCCTCCGCCTATCCTTCGATTCCCGAGGTGCTGCGCATGGCCACGCTTGGAGGAGCGGAGGTGCTCGACCTGCAAGACGTCATTGGCTCTCTCTCGCCGGGCAAGAAAGCAGACCTGATCATCATCGACCCACGAGCGCCAAACTTCGGGCCGCGCTGGGACTGGCTGAACCAGCTTGTCTTCAACGGGCGGCCGGAGAACGTGGAGTACGTGTTCGTGAACGGCCGGGTGCGCAAAGCAGAGGGCCGCGTCCTGGACGTGTCAGAGGTCGAACTGGGGCAGGAAGTGGATGCGACGGTCCAGCGCATCAAAGCCGTGCTCCAGCCATAGACGCCAGAGTTCGGCCAGGGGCAACGCACCGCAAGAACGCGCGCGCCAGCCGGCTTTCGTCGCCACGTTGCTGGCGGAGGCAGACGAGTTGGGGCGCGCGGCCTGCCCCGGTACGTGGAGCGGGACGTAAGCCCGGTACCTGGAGTGCTGGCGCGCGGCTTCGCGCGGGTGCGCTGACTGGAACGGTGTCTTCGCACCAGGCGCGAAACTCCGGCCATTTCTGCTCCCTCAAGCGGTGACAGAACCAAAACCGGAAGAGGCCACTGCCCACACAGCCTGGGAGGCTGGCCCCGGCGCGAGGCCCATCCCCAAAGCTGCTTGGAAGCGGCGGAAATCGGACTCGCCGCTCGAAGCTTCTGGCGAGCGCGATCCAACTGGGCACTGGCCGCTGACGGGAGCCAGGGGGCGGGCCCCTCAGGGGGAGGCCGGCTCGCGTGTGCCTCGGCGGGTAGGCCCACGGCACGGCCCCTTGTACGCTGACCTGACGCACGCCGGGTGGTAGAAGCGTCGATACGAGGACAAGGTGACCGATGACGCCGTTGCTGTGGCCCGAGGCAATCTCATGAGACGGTGGCTCTTCTGGATCGTGTGTCTCCTGGGCACGGCCTGTGCCCACTCCGAGCCCTCGCCTCCACCGGGGCCCGCTCGGATCCGGCCCCTCCTGCAGGTGCTGTTCGACGACAGGTTCCAGAGCTCGCCTCGCGAGCTCTCGCCGCACACGCAGCGGCTCCCGGCCTACCAGGCGGAGATCCAGGAGCCGATCAAGTGGCCCCGTGTCCAGAAGAGGCCAGCGCTGGCCATCACCCATGTGACGGTCATCGATGTGACCGGGGGTCCTTCACGTCCAGACATGACGGTGTTCGTGGAGGGGAATCGGATCGCGGAAATCACCCCGAGCCAGGGGGCCCCCACCCGCGCTGGCGTCATGGTCGTGAATGGACGGGGGAAGTTCCTCATCCCCGGGCTCTGGGACATGCATGTACACACGACGGTCCCTGTCCTCCGGCAACCGGACGAGAAGGATCTACCGGGCGTGGAGGACATGTTGGCCCTCTTCGTCGCCAGCGGTGTCACAGGCGTGCGTGACATGGGCGGCTGGGGCACCTACACGGTCGATCTCAAGCGCCTCGCGAACTCGGGGCACATCCTCAGCCCGACCATGGTGGTGGGCACCATGGTGGATGGTCCGGACGGGATGATGTCCGTGGGGTACATCCGGCTGGCCAGCGGCCCGAAGCAGGCACGCCGGCTGGTGCGCAAGATCAAGGCGGAAGGCTTCGACTTCGTGAAGGTGTACTCGTTCCTCCCGCGCAACATCTACCGCGCCATTGTCGATGAGTGCCGGCGTAATGACATACCCTGGGTAGGCCATGTCCCCATGGAGATACCGCTCGCGGAGGTGGCCAAGGAGGGCCAGCGCAGCATCGAGCACATGGGGGACATGTTCTCGCTCGAGATCGCGTGCTCCAGCCGTGAGAGGGCTGTGCGCGCGCTCCTGAATGCCCCGCTCGAAGACAACACGGTGATGGGCGACGCCATGATCAAGGTCTTTGATCTGGCGATGAAGACTTACGACGAGAAGAAGTGCGCGGCGCTCTACGAGCAGTTGGCGCGGTCGCACACCTGGCAGGTCCCGACACTCAGCGTCTTCCGGATGGCCGCCAACCTGGGGGTCTACAGCAATGTCTATGCTTCCGAGCGCCGCTTCCTGCCCTACTACATCGAGAACTTCTGGACAAAGGCACACTTCGACTTGAACGCGCACCCCAAACCGTTCCGGGAGATGATCAAGCGCAAGCAGCAGTTCTACTCCGCGCAGGTGAAGGAGATGGTGAAGGCGGGCGTGCACATCATGACGGGGACGGACACACCGATGTACACGCTCTACCCAGGGCTGAGCCTCCACTATGAGCTGGAGGATCTGGTCGCCGCAGGGCTCACCCCCCTGCAGGCGCTCCAGGCGGCCACGATCGAGCCAGCGCGCTTCCTCGGGAAAGAGGGGCTCCAAGGCACCATCGAGCAGAACAGTGTGGCGGACATGGTGCTCCTGCGGGCCAACCCGCTAGAGGACATCCGGAACACACAGGAGATCGAGGCCGTGGTGCTCCAGGGCCACCTGCTCACGCGTATCCAGCTCGATCAGATCCATGAGGGCGTGGCCCGCCGCACGGAGGCGGAGCTGGCGAACCCGAACCGGAGGTGAGGGAGTGGGGCGCTGCAGGTAAAAGGTATGGTTGCCCATGGGAGTCACCTCACTCAGCCTTGAACTCAAGCCGAAGAAGCCGAGCCAGGAGCCCGAGCTCGACGACGAGGCATGGGAGGAACTCTTCGACGAGGTGAATGGCCTCCTCTCGGCCTATCTCGAGAAGCACCTTCGCCGCGCCGCCGAGGCCGGGTTCCTGGAAGACATCGACGCGGGCTGTGTCGTCGAGCTGGATCACGAGGACTGCGAGAACGGTCGGCTCACGTTCCGGTTCAACGACAGCTGGGCCTTGGGGGCCGAGGCGGCAGCGCACTGGTACACGCTCGCACTGGCGGCCTGCTTCGATGAGGTGGAGACGGTGCTCGGCAAGCGAGGCTTCAAGTCGAAGCGCCTGCGACGGGACGTGAGCGCGCTCGCGCGCAAGGGAACCGGCACGCTGCCGCTCGTGGCCATCGGGACAGAGCTGGTCGGGGTCGACAAGCGCGGGGAACTCATGAGCACCGAGGGTGTGGAGCTCGAGCTCTCGGCGAAGGACAAGGCGCTCATCGCCAAGGCGGCGAAGACGCGGCAGTGCCAATGCAAGCTCTGTGAGAAGCTGCTCCGCCGCCAGCGGGCTGCGCGCCTTGCTCCGCCAGCCGGTCGTAGAGCTCGCTGAGCGGCTACCCATTCTCGACCCGGGCCGCGCGTGAAGCGTCTCGCGCGCGGCCTGGACTGGACCGGCTTCTCAGGTCTCGAAGTAGACGTAGTCGATGTTGATATAGGTGCCCGAACTCTCGGGACGCTTCTGGTTGAGCGCCTTGAACATGACGGTGCCCGCCGGAACGCCCCCATACAGCCACAAGACACAGTTCTCCGTCGTCGTCGGGGCATACATGTCGATGGTGGTCACGAACTCACCATTGAAATACACCCCCGCCTTGCCCGCATTCCGCATCATCGTGAAGCCCACCGCGATTTGATACGGGAAGGTCGGCATCGTGAAGGAGACCGTCGAGCCTCCCACGTTGGTGATGTGCTGCGTCCCCAGATAGAGCCCGCGGCCCGGCGTTTCCGCCTTCCAGGTGCCCGCGTACTTCACGGCGGAGTTCGTGTCGTCGTAGGTGTATTCATTTCCGATGAAGAGCGGGGGGCCACACTCGACCAGATAGTCGAAGTCGATCAGCGAGGATCTGGCTTCCTTGAGCGTCACCTCCGTCGAGGTGCTCGAGTCCCGTTCCGCAGCGGGCGACACGGGAAACTCACCGCCACACGCGGAAGCGAGGAACACCAGAGACATCCCCAACACGGACTTGCGCATCCTGAGCATCATTTCTCCTTGGGTTGCAGGAACTGCGTCGTCCCCTTGTGCAACCCGTCGGCCACGCCACGGCTCCGAGTGATGCTTTGTAAAGCTGTGGAACGGCTGTGTGTCGCAGGCGGGCCGACGTGTCGAGCCAACCGCTCTTGACGCGTCGGCTTGTGTCCCGCCGGCCACAGGCCGCCTCAGCGGTAACCAGGCGCCCCAGTGGCGTTCGAGGCCGAGGGGCGTTAAACCCGTCGGTATGCCCAAGGGTTCCGTTTTCGGTGGAAAGGCCCAAGGCCTCCGCCTCGAGCGCATGCGCGCCTCGTCCCGCTTCCGGGAGGGCGTCTTCCAGAACACCGCGACGGTGACGCCAGGCCTCAAGCCCGGCACCACGTTCTCGACGATGGGCGAGTTCGTCCTGGGCGGTCAGCGCCGGACGCCGCCCGCGCCTCTGCCGTCCGAGAGCCCGCTGGCGACGTGGGCCCGGCCGCTGGACACGGGGCTGCGCGCGACGTGGCTCGGCCACTCCACGGTGCTGCTCGAGGTGGACGGGCTGCGCGTGCTCACGGACCCCGTCTGGGGCGAGCGCGCCTCTCCTTGGGCCTTCGCGGGGCCGAAGCGGTTCCATCCCGTGCCGGTGACGCTCGCGCAGTTGCCGCCGCTGGATGCGGTCATCCTCTCGCACGACCACTACGACCACCTCGACCACCCGACCATCCTGCAGCTGGCGCGCACGAGCGCGCCCTTCTACACCTCGCTCGGCGTGGGCGCGCACCTGGAGGCGTGGGGCGTGCCCACCGAGCGCATCACCGAGCTGGACTGGTGGGAGTCTGCCATGCTCCCCCGGGGGGAGCTGCGCATCACCGCCGCGCCCTCCCAGCACTTCTCCGGCCGAGGCATCGGAGACCGCAACCGCACGCTTTGGTCCTCGTTCGTCATCGAAACCCCGAGGCACAAGGTTTTCTTCAGCGGCGACACGGGCCTCACGCCGGAGTACGCCGACATCCGCCAGCGGCTGGGGCCCTTCGACCTCGTGATGCTGGAAGTCGGCGCGTACCACCCGGCGTGGGGCGACATCCACCTGGGGCCAGAGAACGCGCTCGAGGCGCTGGGGCTGCTTGGCGGCGGGGCGTTCCTGCCGGTGCATTGGGGCACCTTCAACCTCGCCATCCACGCATGGGACGAGCCGGCCGAGGTGCTGCTCCGGCTCGGGCAGGAGCAGCGGGTGCGCCTGGTGATGCCGAGGCTGGGTGCTCCGGTGGTGCCGTCGCGGGTGGAGACCGTGGATCCGTGGTGGCGCACGGTGGGTGCCGCCCGTGAACTGGAGCCGCCCTCGGCGGGCGCGGTGGGCCCGGCGAGCTGAAGCGCTACATCCGCTCCTGTCCATCGAGGCGCACCCATGGCTACAGTGATTCTCGAGGCCCGCTGTGTTGCCCCCTTCGTCGTCCGGGTCCGCTTCAGCGATGGGCAAGAGGGCGAGGCAAACCTCAAGCCCTGCCTCTTCGAGTGGGAAGCAGCGCGCGTCCCTGACCTCTCTGCCGAGACCCGCGACTGGCTGCGCTCGCCGGAGAACTTTCAAACCGTCCGTGTGGACCCTGAGACGGGCACGCTCGTCTGGGGAAACATGAGACCCTTCAGCGCGTCGCTGGTGTACTGGCGCGTGGAGAGGTACCGGGTGACGGCGACCATCCGCTCGAAAGAGGGGGCAGTCCTCTCCAAGCTCTTGCTCGGCGGAAGGTACGAGGTCTGGTCGAAGGGGCTTACCCTCGGGCGAGCCGGAACCAACACCGTCGTCGTGGATCAGGAAGGTGTGGCTCCGCTCCATGCCCGGGTGACGGTCGGCGGGGGGCACCACCCCTGCTACTTCATCGAGGTGGTGGAGGGAACGACGACCGCCGGAGGGACCTGCTCGTCAACGCCCGGCGAGCGCTTGCGGGTTCCCGCTCGCGCCCCGCTCTTGCTTGAGGTGGGCGCCTGCATCGTGGAGATTGAATGAGCGCTGTGTGGATGCGCTGATTGCACCGCCAATTTCCAGGTTACCTCAAGAAAAGAGGAGTCATGACGAACGCAAATTCTCGCCGCAGCGGGTCCAGCGTCAAGCGCTACTTCCAGTTCGGAGAGAGGCCCTTCCTCAAAGGAGCCGGCACCAAATCACCGGAGGCCTGGTTTCTGGGCACCAAGGCCGAGAACGCCGAGGAGCTCGAGCGGCTCGTGGTCGAGGCCATCCGCGATCACTCCTTCTGGCGGCGAAACTTCCACCCGCAGGATCCCACGCACATCACCGAGCAATCCAAGCGACATCCGGCGTACCTCCACGCGATGGACTCGCTGAGGGATAACTTCCGGTCGCTCCTTTCGTTCCTCAAGAAGTCCGTCCCCTTCTTCAGCGGTCGGTATCAGGGCCACATGAACTGGGACACCACGCTCCCCAGCGTGCTCGGTTACTTCGCGGCCATGCTTTACAACCCCAACAACGTCGCGTTCGAGGGGTCCACCGCCACCACGCTCCTCGAGATGATCGTCGGCGACGATCTATGCCGGATGCTCGGTTACAGCATCCCCGAAGAGGACGCCATTGATCAGGGAGCCATCCGGCCCTGGGGGCACATCACCAGCGGCGGCACCGCCGCGAACATCGAGGCCATCTGGTCCGCCAGGAACCTCAAGCTCTATCCCATCGCGCTGCGCGAGGCGCTCAAGGCCGAGGCCTCCCTCGCGGCGGCGCGCGCGCTCACGGTCACCACATGCGACGGGAGGACAGCGCCGCTGTCATCGCTCGACACGTGGTCGCTCCTCAACCTCAAGGTCGACGACATCCTCTCCCTGCCCGGGCGCTTGACGGCCGAACACGGAATCTCGGGCGACACCATCACAGAGGCCCTGTCGAGGCACTCCCTCCAACACCTCGGCATCCTCGAGTTCTCGCGGCGCTACCTGGGGGATCTGAAGGAGTCGCCGGTAGTGCTGGTCCCCGCGACGAAGCATTACTCGTTCCCCAAGGCGGCGGCGATCCTTGGCATCGGCTCGGCCAACGTGATTGACGTGCCCGTGGATCGCGACGCGCGGATGAGCCTCCCCGCTCTTGAGCGAATCTTGAGAGAGTGCCTCCAGGCCCGGCGGCCGGTCCTTACGGTGGTCGGTGTGATTGGGAGCACGGAAGAGAGCGCGGTGGATCCGCTGAAGGGGATCCTCGAGATGCGCCACGCGCTCCAGAAGAGCGGACTCTCGTTCACGGTCCACGCGGACGGCGCGTGGGGCGGGTACTTCGCCGCCGTGCTGCGCCCCGACGAGGGGCCGCGCGTGAAGGAGGCGCCGCATGAGCCGCCGCCCGAGGTGGGGATGAGCGGGTATGTGACGGCCCAGCTCTCGGCGCTGGGGCGGGCCGACTCCATCACGGTGGACCCGCATAAATCGGGCTACATCCCCTACCCTGCGGGGGCGCTCTGCTATCGGAACGGCGCCATGCGCGACATGGTGACGTTCAAGGCTCCCTATATCGTCCACGGTGACGAGGAGCCCGCAGTGGGCATTTACGGGCTGGAGGGCTCGAAGCCCGGGGCCGCGGTGGCGGCGGTATATCTGAGCCACAAGGTCATTCGGCCGACGCGCAGCGGCTATGGGCAGATCCACAGGAGGGCGCTGTTCAACTGCAAGCGCTTCTACGCGCGGCTTCTGTGCATGGCCGGGCCGAACGACAGGTTTGCCATCGTCCCGGTCCCGCGGCTCCAAGCGGAGGTTTCGGGCAGCGACGTCGAGGCCGAGGTGCGCTTCATCAGCGAGCGCATCAACCGAAGAAGCGAAGAGGAGCTTCTGTCGGATCCCGAGGCCATGGCGCTCCTGCCCGAGCTCGGGCCGGATCAGAACATCTTGACCTACGCCGTGAACTTCAAGAACCCGGACGGCTCGCTCAACACGAATCTGGAGCAGGCAAACCGGTTGAACAAGGCCATCTACGATCTCTTGAGCATCGATCCCGGGGACGAGATCTACGGCTACGGGATGATCGTGAGCACGACCGACTTCAGCGAGGAGCACTACGGGAAGACGTTCATCGAGGATTACAAGAGGCGCCTGGGCGTCGCGTCGTCGCCGGGCTCTACGGTGACGGTGCTCCGATCGACGACGATGGCGCCGTGGCTCTTGTCGACGCCCGACGGGAGCTTCCTGGACGTGCTGGAGTTCGAGCTCCGCGACGCGATCATGAAGGCGATGATGCGGGACTCGATGTTCCAGATCTTCAATGAGATCGACACGAACAAGGACGGCGTCCTAGAGGTGGCGGAGGTGATGAGCAAGTTCCGCGAGAGGGGCTACCAGGACGAAGAAATCGACGCGTTCTTGGAGATGTGCGACCTCGACAAGAGCGGCACGGTGTCCCTGGACGAGTTCCTGGGCGCGTTCGCGCAGTTCGTGGCCAGGTCGAGGCTCGCGAGCGTCAGCGCCTAAGCTCTCGGACACGAACTCTGTCCACCTTCACGCCAAGCCACACGGGCATCATTCTTCGACTGGCCGCACATCCGTGCAGACGCCTGGAAGGAAGCGAACATGAAGAAGCTACTGCTCGTCGTGGCCTGGGTCCTGGCCACCGCGGCCTGTGCTCCAGCCAGCTCCCTGGATCCCCTCCCCGGCATCGAGGAGCCGTCACCTCCGCCCCCGCCTCCGCCCCCGCCACCTCCGCCCCCACCACCTCCGCCTCCACCGCCGCCCCCCGCCGCCGTGGTCGCGCCGTTCGATCCGATCTCCTCTCCCATGGTCGTCCCCGTACCGAACGATCTGCTCATCGATCTGGAGACGGGCCGGGTCAACGTGCCCATCGACCCCAGCGCCACCGAGGCGCAGCAGGAGTTCACGAGGGACTACCTCAATACCCTCAACGGCTTTCCAACCAGCGTCATAGCGGGAACCAAACTCGCCGACCTGGACAGGACCACGGTGAACGTATCGACGGTGCGGTTCATCGACCTGCTTGCGGGTACGCCCATCGCCAGGCCCCCCGTCACGCCGACCCTCACGTATGACGAGGACACCGATCAGCTCATCCTCGCACCACCGGCCACGGGCTGGCCCAAGGGGGGCCGGTACGCCGTGGCGCTCATCGCCGGCGAGGCGGGCTTGAAGGGGTTGGATGGCAAGGCGGTGGTGGGCTCGCTGATGTGGACGCTCATCGCCCAGTCGACGCCGCTCGTCACCTGTGACGATCTGAATTCGCCGGACTGCGCGCTCGCCACGGAGCAGATTCCCTCGGACAAGACGGATCCCGCCGAGCGCCTCAGGGAACAGCTCGCGCGAGCGCTGCGACTCGAGGAACTGCGTCGCACCTACAAGCCGCTGCTGGACGCGATCGCGGCGCAGGGGGTGAGTCGAGGTGACATCGTGCTGCTGTGGACCTTCCGCATCATGGACCAGCCGGAGATGACGTTCGATCTCGCCACCAACGTCATGCCCTTTCCCAACGACCTGCTGCTGCAGCGCAATCCGGATGGCACCGCGCGCGTGAACCTGCCGCTACCGCCCAATGCCTCGCCCGCGCAGGAGCAGCTCATCCAGGGCCTGAACACGCTGGATGGATTCTCCACCACGGCGCCCATCGTCTCGGAGAACAGCGACGTGCGAGGGGTCCTCGACACGGGTCGCGTGGACGCGGCGAGCCTGGCAACGGGCACGAAGTTCCTCAAGCTGACGCCAGGTGGCACGGCACCCAACGTGGTGGCGTGCATCAACTGCGTCTCCAGCAGGAACGCGGACGGCAGCATCCCGAACAACCCGCAGCAACTGCAGTTCGTGCCCCAGGTGCCGCTGGACGAGAAGTCCTCCTACGCGGCCACGGTGACGACGGACCTGCGGGACGAGCAGGGCCGAAGCGTGGCGCCCACGGCGGCGTTCGCGCTGATGCGCCTGAGCGTCCCGCTGGTGGTGGACGGCACGAGCCAGGTGTCGGGAATCTCGGACATAACGGCCCAGACGCTCGAGCCGCTGCGCGCCAGGCTCGAGGCGACGCTCGACACGCTGGTGGAGCAGGGACTCCCACGCTCGAAGCTCGCGCTGGCGTGGACCTTCACCACGCAGAGCACGGTCTCCACGCTCCAGAAAGTGCATGCGCTGCCGGCCGCCTCGTACGGCCCTGCCGGCCTCCCCAACCAGCCGCTCTACCTGTTCGACATCACGACGCAGCTCAAGGCACAACTGGCGGCGCAAGGCCTCTCCAGCAACAACATCGGCAGGGCCTTCCAGGGCGCGCTCGTCCTGCCCTTCGCGTTGACGGGGAGTGGTGGGACCCTGAATCCCGCGCAGCCCCGGTTCGACCGCGTTCCGTTCCTGCTGACGCTGCCCACCGGCGCCGTGCCGGCACAGGGCTACCCCATCACCCTCTTCAGCCACGGGTTCCGAGGTGACCGGAACAATGTCCTCTCCGTGCTCGATGCCCTGGCGGGAGCAGGGCACGCGACGGTCGCGGTGGATGCCGTCTTCCACGGTGACCGCAGCAGCTGCGCGGGGATCACCGCGAGCGCCGGCCTCATGGATCCGAGCAATGGGTCCTCCATCGATACTCCCGACAAGGCCTGCGCCACGGGAATGTGCGACACGGTCACAAGCAGCCCCACGTATGGCCGCTGCATCTCCGCCACGCGGAACACTTGCGATCCTTCTTCCTCGGCGGCGGTTCCCGGCGACATCACCTGCGCCCAAGCGAACCAGGGCCGTTGCCTCTTGACGAGCACGACGGATCCGACCGTGGGAGTCTGCGAGGGGGGAAGCTTCAAGGTCGGCTCTCGCCAGACGCCGTACATCTCCGGTTGGAACTTCATCGACATGTCCAACCTGTTCGCGATGCGCGACAACTTCCGCCAGGATACCCTCGACTATGCGCAGCTCGTACGCGTGCTCACCTCGGGGACGCTCGATCCTCTGCTCGCGGCGCGGGGAGCGGGAAAGCTCGATAGCGCCCGGATCGGCTACCTCGGGCAGAGCCAGGGTGGCTTGCTGGGAAGCCTCTACACCTCCGTGTCACCGAACGTCCGGAACGTGGTGCTCAACGTGCCAGGCGGAGACCTGACCCAGCTCCTGCTGACCTCTCCCGCATTCGTCAGCCCACGCTCCCGCTTCCTGGCAAGCCTCGCTGCCCAAGGCATCCAACAGGGCACGCCGGCCTTCGATCAGTACCTCGGGTTCTCCCGGATGATCCTCGACCCGGCCGATCCTGTGAACTACGCCTATCACGTGGAGAACGGGTCCGCCGTTCCCGCGGGCCGCGAGGCGCTCATCCAATACATCGACCAGGACCAGGTCACCCCCAACCCGACGACCGAGGCACTCATCGCCGCCGCCAACCGGGCCGGTGACACCAGGAAGAAGGTGACCACCTTCAGGTTCACCTTCGACCCGGCGCAGCTGCCGCTCCCCCTGCGCCACGGCTTCCTGCTCGACCCCGGTGTCGCGCCCGAGATCCGGGCCCAGGTTCAGAATCAGGCGATCGGGTTCCTCGACACCGGGGGTCTTCCGTAGACGGCGGTTCGCGACGGCCCCCCAAAGCGGCTCGCGCTCAAGAACCGGTGAAGGGCCTCAGAGGGTGCAGGTCCAGGTGCCGCCGGTGCAAATGCACCCTCCCTGGCCCCCATAGTTGGCGTAGCAGCAGGGGAGCCGAGCCCGATCCGGGGAGCACTCCGTTCCATGTACGCTGTCGCAGATGTCTCCTTCGCAGAGCGGCTCCCAGGCACAGTACTGGTACTGGCCATCACACCCCACCCAGTCGTTCTGCTTGGCGGTGCAGGTGGTCCCCGTGCAGGACTTGGAGACGCCCTCCCACTCGCAGTACGTCGAGCAGGTGACCAGCTCCTGAGCGGCACTCTTCAGGCTCTCGGACGCGGGCGGTGACGCGGGCGCGGGCTCGACGCCCCCACACCCCACCAGGACAACACTGACGAGCACGGCAAGTGAAACCCAACGGTGGTTCATGACTTCTCCTTCATGGGAAGAGCGCTCCTCGACCACCGAGGAGCGAACGGCTTGGAGCCGTCCCGCTTAAAGGACAAAGCCAGCTGCCACTTGTTGCGGCGGGCCATGCGCCACGGGCGCTTCCAGGTCAGCGCGCCGGGCCCACCACGCCCGCGTCCGAGGCTGTCTGGGCCTGGGGTAACACGACCGGGAGAGGCGGCAGGCCCCTGCGCAGCGCCTCCATGCGCTGGCGCGTCTCCGACGCCAGGGCCTGGGCGGTCCCTTCGAAGGCCCTCAGGGCCCGCTCGAACCACTCCATCGCCGCCCGAGGATGCCCGCGCTTCGCCTCGATCTGACCGAGCAGGAGCCACGAGTAGGCCCTGCGCGAGGGGTTCTGGGTGCCCACCCGCTCGAGGGCGGCGAGCGACTCCTGGGCGTGGTGCCAGGCCTCCTCCGGCCGATCGAGCCCCAGCAGCGCCGTCGCCACCATGGAGTGGGCAATGGCGACCATCTCCGCGCGTGGGGCCTTCGCATTCCGCTCGATGTCCAGGGCCCGCTGGACGAGCTCGAGTGCGCCAGCCATGTCTCCCTGCTCGACGGCGACCCGGCCTTCGAACAGGAGCGCCTCGGCCACCCGCGTGTGCCCTGGCCCCAAGGCCTTCTCTCGCAGCCGCAGGACCTGCTGGTACGTGGCGCGCGCCGCTGCCAGCTCCCCCGCGCACTGCTGGCCCCTGCCCAAGCTAAGCAGCCCGCCATCTCGCTTCAGGGAGTCCGCAGGGGCCGCCTTCTCCGTCAGCGCCCAGGCTCGCTGGATGTGCGGCCACGCCTCGGCGCAGTGGCCCTGCTCCATGAGCACGCTGCCGAGGATCTGCGCCAGCCGGGCCTCGAGTTCGTCATCTCCTCCCAGGCGTTGGACCGCGGCATGGGCGTCTCGGACCCAAGGGGCACCCAGGGCAGGCCGCAGCAGCATGTCCCCGTGGATGAACACCAGCGCGATGCGTGCCTCCGCGGCCACCCGGTCATGGTGACCCGCCTCAGCCTCCCACGCCGCTTCCAGCAGCATCTGTTCAGCCTGGCGCGTCTCGAAGCGCGCCCTGTGCAACTCGCCGATCTCCAGGAAGAGCTCCGCGCGGCTGGGCGCATGATCCAGCTCCCGCAGCAGCTCCTTCGCCGCGAGTGCCTTCTCCAACGCGAGGGGGTACTGCCCGGTGAAGTGGAGCGCGCGCACCTCGCTGAGGTGTCGCGCCAGGGTGTCCGCCAGCACTCGCGCCGGGGCTGGCACCGGCACCACCGCCTGCGCGTACGGGGCCGCACAGGACTCCAAGCCAGGCAAGCGCTCGGCGGCGGCGATCGCCTGGTCTGCCGCGATCGGCGGCTGGGTGGCGAGCAAGTCCGTCAGGGCCTCCAGGTCTCGGGCCCGACGATCGAGACACAGCATGCGGGCATCGAGCAGGGCCTCGGACTGCTCGCCGCGCACCCGTGTGGCCTCGCAGGCCTCGGTGTAGTGGGCCACCCACGCGGAGGCATAGGCGTTCAAGGTGCGCTGGACGCCGCCCCAACTCCCCTCCGCGGTGAGCCCTTCAGCGGACAGCAGCATCTGCCGTACCGCGTCTCTGCGCCGCGGTCCCCAGGCCGACTCCAGCCGACGCTCTCCTCCTCGGCACGGCTGCGGCTCCTCCCGAGCCCCGCCCAGCACCCCGCCCAGCACCACGAGCCCCAGCGCGGCCGCGGTGGCCAGGGGGATGCGCCAGGCCGTGAGTGGCTCACGCGTGAGCGCCGCCAGCAGCTCGCGCATGGAGGGAAAGCGCGCCTCGGGAGCGGACGAGAGGCCTCGCTGGAGCACCCGGCGGATGCGCGCGGGCACCCGGCGGCCTCGTGGCACGAGGAGGAAACCCTCGGCCTTGGGGGGACGCTCGCCGTAGAGCGCCTCGTACAGCGCGACGCAGAAGCTGTACTGATCCGACCGCGCGTCGGCTTTGCTCCGCTCCCACTGCTCGGGAGCCATGTACGCGGGAGTCCCCGCCCGGGCTCCCCTCCAGGTCGCCGAAGACGCCCCGGACAGCGGCGGTGCGGCGTCCCGCGCTCCCAGCGCCGGAGAGGGGCCCTCAGGAGACGCGACCAGTCGCGCGAGGCCGAAGTCCGTCACCTGCACACGCCCGTCCCGGCGGATGAGCACGTTGGAGGGCTTGAAGTCCCGATGCACGATCCCCGCCTCGTGCGCCGCCCGCAGCCCCTCGCCCGCGGCGAGGAACACCGTCAGCACCTCGCGCCAGGAGCGCGACCGTTCGCGCAGCCAGCTCTCGAGCGTGCCTCCGTCGGCGAACTCGAGCACCAGGAAGAGCTGCTCGCCGATGACACGGGCCTCGTACACGGTGACGACATGGGGGTGGGAGAGCCGGGCCAGGGCCTGGGCCTCGGCCAGCAGCCAGCGGCGGTGCACCTCGGACGAGCCGCCGAGCGACTGGGGACCGTGCAACACCTTCAGGGCCACCTTGCGATCCAGGGACGGGTCGAACGCGGCGTACACCACCCCCATCCCCCCGATGCCCACCTGCTTCAGGATGAAGTACCGGTCCAGCCGAGCCCCAGGCACGAGGAAGACCTGCTCGCCCTCGTGCCCCGGGCGACCCTCCAGGGCCTCCGCCCGCGCCAACTCGCCGACGAGGCGTTGACACAGTGCGCAACCGTCGAGGTGTGCGTGAAACGCCTCCGCGCTCGGAGGAGGCAGCGCGCCCTCCAGGAACTCCAGGACGAGGTTCTCTCCGGGACACTCCATCTCACTCTCAAGGACAGGCGGACGCGCCAGGTGTTGCACACGTCAGTCCAGCGCGCGGGCAAGGCTCAGGTCCAGCTGGCTGCGCATCTGCTCCACGAGGCTGTCGAGCTCCGAGACGCTCAGCGCCAGACGCTCCTGGAGCTGAAGGCGCATCTGCTGGAGGACCGTCTCGCGGGCGCTGGCCATCCGGCGCGACACGGTGGACTTGTGGGTACCGTCCATGCGGGCGATCTGCTCGACGGTGAGTCCCTCGATGAAGAAGAGGCGCAGGAAGTTGCGCTCCCGCGCGGGGAGGTTGCTCAACGCGGCCTCCAGCGCGCCCTTGAACTCCGGGGCGTAGCGGCGCTTGAGCAGGGCCAGCTCGGGATCCGGGCCCGGAGCGGCCAGCTCCGTGATCGCTCCGAGCGGCTCCTGGGCGCCACGGGCCTGCTGCTGCGCGAGCAGATTGAGCGCCTCGCGCAGCGCCACGGCTCGCAGCCAGTGGGCGAGCGTGCCCCGGCCCCGGTACTCCAGCACCTTGGGCAGGGCTCCCTCCTGGGCGAGCAGCAGCCTTTGGCGGAGCCGCTGGTGGACCTCCTCCACGAAGACGCGGCTGGGACGCAAGTGGGTGATCGCGGCGCCGACCACCCCCTCCAAGCGCCGCTCGAACTCCGCGAGCGCCGGCGCGACGCCCTGGGCACACGCAAAGGCGAGGTAGAGGTCCGTAGCGTGGGCGAGGCCCTCGGGGCGCTCGGCGAGGAAGCGGAGGAACCCTGCCCGATCCGCATGGATATCGGGGAGGGTCTCCTGGGCGCGCGTGGCTTGCGCTTCGAGGTCTGGGGAGCTGGGAGCGTGGGCCATGAGGACAGACGCGAGGAGCGAGAACCGGGCTGCTCTCCGGTTTGAAAGCCTCTATCTATCGCAGGTCGACCTCTTCATGAGCGTGAGCCTTCTACGGCTTGTTCGAGGGTCATGGCCCAGCCCGTGCGCAGAGCCCCTTCGCTCAGTTGCCGGTGCCGTAGACCGCGTTGCGCACGGAGGAGGTGAAAGCTCCCGACATGCCTTCGAACGCCGTATTGGTGAGTGCCACCACCGTCAGGCGGCGCTGCGGATCCACGAACCAGTTGTGGCCGTAGGCTCCGCCCCACTGCCAGGTCCCCACCGACTGCGGGCTCCCCGTCTTCGCCGGGTCGACGAGCACCGCCCCGACGAAGCTGAAGCCCCAGCCGGGCCCCTGGGTCGCGGCCTCCGGGCCTACCTGGGCAGAGCCCAGCTGCTCGGCGGTGGACGCCGCCAAGACCGGCGCTCCGCCCGCGCGCAGCGTCTCCAGAAACTTCAGGAAGTCACCCGCCGTTCCCACCATTCCCGCACCTCCTGACGGGAAGGCGCGCGGGTTCAAGGCCCGCCCAGGAGCGAAGCGGACCCCGGCGCCGTTGAACAGCACCACCTGCTCCTTGCCCATGCGAACCGGCTCCGGCTTCCCGTCCGCATAGGGCGTCGCGAGCCGCTTCGCGTCCTTCACGCTGAAGCCCGTGTCCTTCATGCCCAGCGGTCCGGTGAGGACCCGCTCGACCACCTGAGGCAGGGACGCGCCTCCGGCCTTTGCGACGACCGCGCCCAGTACGTCCGTCGCCACCGAATAGCCCCAGCGCTTCCCGGGCTCGGAGGACAGCGGCACTGAAGCGATCCGGCGAAGGTTCTCATCCAGGGACACCTCGGACGCGTCCAGGCCATCCGAGACCCCAGCCCGGCGATACGGCCCCTGCTCCGACTCCGCGAAGCCGTAGGTCAGTCCCGCGGTATGGGTCAGCAGGTGGCGCACCGTGATGACGGGCTCGCGGCCATCCGGCAGCTTCGGCCGGAAGGTGGGAAGCCACTTCGTGATGGGGTCATCCAGCGTGAGCTTGCGCTGATCCACCAGCACCAGCGCCGTCGCGGCCACGATCGGCTTGCTCACGGACGCCAGGCGGAACACCTCGTTCTCCTTCATGGGCCGCCCTGCCTCGCGATCGGCCAGACCCGCGGCGCGCCGGTAGACGACCTTGCCGTCCTTCGCGACGAGGATGACGGTTCCGACGATGCGCTTCTCCGCGATCGCCTGGTCGATGACCCCGTCCAGACGCGCCGCCAGGGCACGCTCCTCGGAGATGACCGTGGGGACGGGAGGAGGAGTGGAGGGGGTGGGGGCCTGAGCGACGCTGACGGCCACCAGGGCGGCGGCGATGGCAGAATACATGGTGTGACGCTCCTGTTTATTGAGTGCTCGTTACAGAAATAAAGAGGCCGCCACCTCATTTCAATATCGATCGCTATGAAAAACGACTCCACCTCAGAACGGCGTCCACGCGGGCGCCCCCGCGGCTTCGACAGCACGCGGGCACTCGACCAGGCCCTGGAGGTGTTCTGGCGGCTGGGGTACGAGGGTGCGTCCATCGCCGACCTCACCAAGGCGATGGGAATCACCGCTCCCAGCCTCTATGCCGCGTTCGGCTCCAAGGCCGAGCTCTACCGCCGGGTCCTGGAACGCTACCAGGCCCGGCAGGGCGCCTCGACGTCTCGCGCCTTCACCGAAGAACCCACCGCCCGCGCCACGGTGGAGCGCATGCTGCGGGAGGCCGCCAGGGACTTCTCCAGCGGCAAGCACCCGCCTGGATGCATGATCTCGACAGCGGTCCTGACGTGCGCGGAGGAGAACCAGCCTGTCGCCGAGCATGTCGCCTCGCTGAGAGCCAATTCACTGGCAGCGCTCCGGGCTCGCATCGAGCAGGGTATTTCCCAGGGGGAGCTGCCGGCGGGCACGGATGCTGTGGCGCTCTCCCGGTATTTCGGCGCCGTATTCCAGGGCATGTCCGTGCAGGCGCAAGATGGCGCGAGCAAGACCGAGCTCCTCGCGCTCGTAGAGATCGCGATGCTGGCCTGGGACAAGGTGGTCCAGCGGTCATCGCCGCCACGAGGCCGTTAAGCGGCGGATGCTATTCGCCCGGATTGCTGGAGCCGAAGGGCCTACCGCCTAGTCAACGGACATGAGCCAGCGAGGGATCGAAAAGAGGAGCCACACGAAGAACGCGACGAGCCCGAGCCCGAGCGCCATCGTGAGGCTCCAGGAGAGCCAGGTCCACCAGCGGCTCTGGCGCTGCACCTCGTCGCAGGTGTCCGAGAAGAGCGAGGTGTCGGCAAACAACCGCCATCCGCCGTCGACCCAGACGAGATCTGTCCCTTTGATCTTTCCCGCGAGCAGTTGCTGTCGAAGTTCGCCTTCGGTCCCTTCGAGTTCGGTGGACTCCACGTGTCGCGTCCCAGAAATGAGGGCGTCGAACACTCCGAGCAGCCGCAGTCCCGCCGAGAGTGGCACGGCGTAGATAAAAGCCAGCGACCCACTGATGACGAAGAAAAACGCTGCGTTCTGCTTGAGGTCCCTTTCGTCTTGCCGCACCTGCGCCTTCCAATTGGAAAAGAAGGCGGCTCCGTCGAAGCGGCTCTTCAGCACGCGATAGCGCAACATCATGGGTGTTACTCGCTGAGAGTGGGAGCCGTGAGAGACCGGAACCGAATCTACGAAAGGTGCTGGCGTCGACACCAGCCTCTCTGCGTACTCCCTCATGCGTGCCGCTCACCGAGCAGCTGGAGGTACCGCTGCCGGCTGATGTTGCGTCCAGTGAGGACGACCACCACGTTCCGAAAGCCCGTCGGTGGGTAGCGCAGGAGCGCCGCGACAGGCGCGGCTCCGGAAGGCTCGACGACGAGCTGGTGCTCCTCCAACAGCCACCCCATGGCGTCGCGAATGTCCGCCTCGGAGACGAGCACCATCCGATCCGCCAGCCGCTGGAGCAGCGGGAATGTCAGCGTATCGGGCTCGGGGTGGGCGCCCAGCCCATCGGCGATGTTTGGACGGGTCTCCACGGCTACGGGCTGGCCCCTCTCCAGCCATGTGGCCATGACGGGGCTGGCCTCGGGTTGGACACCCCAGATACGTGCGTTGGGAGCCTGGTGCTCGAGCACCAGCCCCATCCCCGCCATCAGCCCTCCCCCGCCTACACCGACGACCACCAAATCCACCTCTGGCAGATCCTCGACCAGCTCCAGTCCCACCGTGCCGCCGCCGGCGATGATGTCCGGATCGTTATAGGCGGAGACGAAGAGCTGCGCATGCTCTCGCGCATGCGCGCGGGCGGCCTCGCGTGCCTGCGCCACGGTGTCGAAGAAGTGCAGGCGAGCACCGTTCTGGCGGATGACTTCCACCTTACGCACGTCCGCACCATGAGGGAGGAACAGCTCCGCGGGGGCCCCCAGGACACGCGCGGCGTGGGACAGGCCAATGCCATGTCCCCCCGCCGAGGAGGCCACCACGCCCCGAGCGCGCCGCTCCTCCCCCACCGCCAGGAGCTTGTTGAAGGAGATGCGGGGCTTGAAGCTGCCGGTCACCTGCAGACACTCCAGCTTGAGGAAGGCGCGGGCGCCGATGCGCTCGGAGAGAGCGCGCGACGGTTCCAGCGGCGTGTGCCGGATGAAGGGCGCGATGCGGGTACGCGCAGCCTGGATGGCGGAAAAAGCGGGAGGGTGGAATTCGGTGCTCATGAGGCGACTCCTGCCTGGAACCGGGAGCAAGCGCTGCGGTTCCGGGCACACTCAGAAGTACGAGGGTTCAGGGGCAGAGTGAATGCGCGAATGCGCACAGCTACCCATGCAAGAATGCAGGGGTATGAACTGGGATGACCTCCGATATCTGCTGGCCTTGAGCGAGCACGGCTCGCTCTCGGCGGCGGGCCGTCACCTCCGGGTGGATCAAGCGACCGTGGGCCGGCGGCTGGCGGCGCTTCAACGCGCAGTCGGCATTCCACTCGTGGAGCGCTCCTCGCAAGGCATGCGCCTGACGGCCGCGGGAGAGCAGGCGGTGCTGACAGCCCGCCGGATCGAGGACACCACCGCCGCGCTCGCGCGCCAGCTCGCCGAAGCGGAGCCGCGCGTGGCGGGCACCGTCCGAGTCACCGCGCCCGATACCGTGGCGAGCCAACTCCTGGCGCCGAACCTGGCGCTGCTGCGAGAGCGCCATCCGGAGCTACAAGTGGAGCTGCTGGCCAGCTCGCGTGCCGTCAACCTCGCGCGCCAGGAGGCCGATGTGGCCGTCCGCCTCTTCCGCCCGCTGGAACCCACGCTGGCCGTGCGCCGTCTGGGGACGCTGGCATTTGCCCTCTATGCCTCACCCGACTACGTGCGTCGGCGGGGGCGCCCCCGCCTCGATGCGCTACGCGAGCATGTGCTCGTCACGGATGATGCCTCCGTGCCCGGAACCGCCGAGAAGCAGTGGCTGGAGGAAGTCGGGCAAGGGGCCTCCGTGGCCCTGAGGAGCAACACCCGGTATGCGCTGCTCACCGCGGCCCGGGCGGGCGTGGGACTGGCCCTGCTGCCCTGCTACCTGGGGGATACCGAGCCGGGCCTGCTCCGGGTGTGTCCACCGGAGAAAGTGCCCCCACGCGAGGCCTGGCTGGTCGTACATCAGGACCTTCAGCGAGTGCCGCGTGTGCGCGCCGTCATCGACTTCCTGGGAGAGGTCTTCACCCGCGAGGTGCCACGTCTCCGAGGAGATAAGCCCGCGGTGGGTACGCGTCGGAAGCGGCGCTAAGGGCGAAGAGGGCGCCCCAGCGCCAGCCTGAGTAGCCGCTCCCTCGGCATGGAGGATGTCGTCCCATCCCTCGGGGCGTCTCCTGCGGCGGACCGTTCCCCAGTGCGACCGGACTCCCTGGGAAGAGGGCCCCCAGCGCATGCCTGCCCTCTGATCCGTGACGTGCTTGGAAGCGACAGCGTGGCCAATCCCTTGCTGTGGCCTGTCCACATGCCGTGAAAGGAGCCCTACCGTGCGAGCCGCGCTGCTTCCTCCCTCTCCTCTCAAGGGAGCCTTGCTTCTCGGATGCCTGCTCTTCACCACCAGCCTCTTCGCCGCGCAGCCGCTGGCCCCCATTGGGGACAGCCAGGCGTTGACGTCCCCGGCCCAGCGGCACGTGGTGAGGCTCGCACCGCCAGAAGGGAGCGCGGTCTGGTTGGTGGCACTCCAACAGCAGGGGCAGCAGGGCCGAGGCCTCGGCCTGTTCCGCAGCGATGACGAGGGCCAGACGTGGAGCTACCTCGGCCCCCTCCAGAACGACCCGACCCACCGTGACACGGCGGACCTACTCGCCGTGGGTTCGGATGTGGCCCTGGTTTATTCCTATGAAGGCTCCACCTTCTCCGGCTCTTCCCGACACGACGTGTCCTTCCAGTGGTGGCGCTACCAGGCGAGCACCCGGACCTGGACGCCCTCCGCCGCCGTACGCGTCTTCGATTCCCCGAACAGCAGCACCGGCTACAGCCGCGCGGAGCTCACCCGGGACTCCCAGGGTCGACTGTGGGTACAGGCCTTCCGCCTGGAAGCGGATGGCTCCAACACCGCCGTCCTCGCCGTGAGCACGGATGGAGGCCGCACCTTCCAGCCCCAACAGCCCCTGGTCACCCTGCCCCGGCGCGGCGGCGGCAGGATCCTGCACCTGGGAGACCGGCTCCTCTTCCTCTATGGGCAACAGGGAACCGGCCCCGCCTGGTTCCGGGTGCGCAAGGACAGCGCGCCGCTCGACTCCTGGGAGCCGCAGCAGCAAGCCTTTCCGGAGGGCATCTACCAAGGGTTCTCCCTCAGCGCGGTGTCCCCCGGCGGAGGGCGCATGCACCTCGTCTACAAGTCCTCCGGAGAGCGGCTCTTCTACCGGGCCTTCAACGGCACGGCGTTCGATCCTCCCATCACCCTGGAGAGCTCCGGGGACTGGGCCCTCCAGCCCGCTGTCACCCTCGTTGGCGATGAGCTCGTTGTCTTCGCCAATCCCCCCATCACCTTGAACACCCACCACACGCTGTCGGCACGGGTGCTCACCGGAGGCAGCGTCAACCCGCCCCAGGTGCTGGAGCGCTCGATCCGCTTCCGAGGCTACCTCGCGGCCCCCGAGCGCCTCCCCGCCTCGGTCACCCGCGTGCCCTGCTTCAGCGCGGAGACAGCCGACCCGAACTCGGCCGGAATGGCCTCCGTCACCTTCTTCGAGCGGGGCGAGGCGAGACCTCGCCTGGAGGTGGTCCATACCAACACCACCCACCGCTTCCTCACGCTCGCCCCTTCGGGCGCGGCGTATGCGCTGCAGCTGAACGACTCTTCGAACCGCCTCTACATGAGCACCGATGGCGCGCGGACCTGGAGCTTCAAGGGACAACTCCCGCAGGGAGGCTCCTTCCGCTTCATGGCTGCGCTCTCCGACGGGACGCTGCTGGCCCACTCCTCCCGCGATGGACGCAACTACATCGCTCGCTCGGGAGACGGCGGCGCGACCTGGAGCGAGGTCCTCCTGCTCGGCGACTACCGCGTCCTCACCCCGCGCAGCTTCGCGGAGCTCGACGGCACCGTGTACGTGCTCGAGTACCAGACCTTCACCACGCAGGACGTCCCCATCCGGCTGCACGCGAGCACGGACCGGGGCCGGACCTGGCAGGTGCGGCAGACCTTCTCCGGGCACCGCCACGGGCATGGGCTGGCGGTGGACCCGGCCCGCCACGCCCTGTGGGCCTTCTTTGGAGATACCACCGTCCAGTCGGGCACGTTCCGCTCGACGGATGGGGGCCGCACGTGGAAGAGCATCGCCAAGGGAGCCCCGGGGCGTATCGTCGACGCGACGGTGCTGGAGGACGGCAGCCTGCTGTACGCGCAGGACACCCTCTATCTGCCGCCACGGCCCTATATCGCCCAGCTGTCGCCGGATGGGACGTATGTCGAGCTGGGCCTGCTCCCTGGCCCCTCCTACTCCGCCTTTGCCGCGAGCGCGGGAGGCTTCGTGGTGGGGAGCGCTCGCGAGCCGGGCGGAGACGTCTATCCACCGGGCGAGGAGAGCGCTCACGTCTTCGCCAGCGTCAACATGTTCGACTGGGAGAAGCTGCTCAGCTATCGCCGCCTCGATCCCACCGTAACGGCCCGCGCCGATGTCTACTACGAGCTGCCCTCGGGCTTGCTCATCCTCCAGCTCCAGAATGTCCAGGGTTTCGGCCCCGGAGGCTTTGGCTACCAGTTGCTGCGCCTCACCCGGCGCTGACCTGGGCCCGAGCTTTGTGCTGGGCACCGATGCGGCGGGTTTGATTTCCTGCGAGCTCCTGGATGGGGAGTACACATGGGCTCGTTGGACGGAAAGATCGCAGTGGTGACGGGAGGCGGCTCGGGAATTGGCTTCGCCATCGCCGAACGCTTTGCCCGCGAGGGCGCGCAGGTGGTCATCGCCGGCCGGAGGAAGGAGCGGCTGGCGGCGGCGGTGGAGAAGCTCGGGCACGGCGCCCGGGCCGTGCAGACGGACGTCGCCGACGAGGCCCAGGTCCAGCGGCTCATCGACTCGGTGCCTCGGGTCGACTTGCTGGTGACGTGCGCCGGGGGAGCGGTGTTCGGTCCCGTCGAGCAAGTGCCACCCCAGTCCTGGCGCGAGATGTTCGAGGGCCGCTTCTTCGGCCAGCTCTCTGCCTGTCATTACGCCGTTCCGAAAATGCGGCCGGGTAGCACCATCATTCTGTGCTCGGGCATCGCGGGCCACGCGGCCCTGGTGAACTACTCCGGCGGCGCGGGCCTGTGCGGCGAGGTCAACGCCATGGGCCGCTCCCTGGCGGTCGAGCTGGCTCCCAAGGGCATCCGCGTGAACGTCCTGTCCCCCGGCTTGACGCGCGACACGGCCATCGACTGGGGCGTTCCCCCCGAGAAGGTGGGTGACTTCCTGGCGGGCCTCACCCGGCAGGTTCCGCTCAAGCGCCCGGGCACCGTCCACGACATGGCGGATGCGGCGTTCTTCCTGGCGGCGTGATCTTACGCCACCGGCATGGTGCTCGACATCGACGGAGGCTGGACGGCGATGTAAGCCGTGGGAATCCTCCGGAGGAAGGAACTGCCCAATGTCCAGCCACACGGCGGAGTCGAGACCCGATTCGCTCGCCCCGGGAACGAAGATAGGCCCCTGGTGCGTGGAGCGTCTGCACGGCCGAGGCACTTACGGCACGGTGTATCGGGTACGGAGCGATGAGCCCGGAGAAACGGGAGTCTTCGCGCTGAAGCTGGCCCACTTCCCTTGGGATCCTCGCTTCGAGCGGGAGGGGCTGCTGCTGTCGCGAATCCGCCACGACAGTGTGCCGAAGTTGAGGGATCGCGGCGGGTGGAGACAGCCGCGCGGAGACATCTATCCCTGCCTCGTCATGGAATGGGTGGAGGGAGTGGCGCTATACGAGTGGGCTGCGAGGGGAAAATGCACCTCGCGGCAGATACTCCGAGTACTGGCGCAACTGGCCCGAGCGTTAGAAGCCACGCACCAAGCCGACGGAGTGCATCGTGACGTGAAGGGGGACAACGTCTTGGTCAACCCTGAAGGCTTCGCCTGGCTGGTGGATTTCGGGGCCGGGAAGTTCAAGGGAGCGCGCTCGTTGACACAGGAGACGCTGCCCCCGGGCACCCAGGCGTATCGCAGCCCTCAAGCGCTGCGCTTCCTCAAGGAGAACTACCGCGATCGTGGGGCGCACTACGAGGCGACCGAGGCGGATGACGTGTATGCGCTGGGAGTGACCGCCTATCGGGCGGTAACGGGGCGCTACCCTCCACCGGGCACGGACCTGGATAGGGCCTTCGATCCGAAACACGCGCCGCTGCCTCCGCTCCAACCCCCGAGCGCGCTCGTGAGCATGTGCCCCGAGTTGGAAGGGCTCATCCTGCGCATGCTGTCGGACATGCCCGAAGAACGGGGTAGAGCGGGAGAGGTAGCACACTCTCTTGAGCAGGCTGCTGCTTCGGCGGGCCACAGGGCTGACGCTCCCATTCTCCCCCATGGCAGTGGGGCCGCTGCCAAGAAGAGCAGGCCCCGGAGCCGTCGCATTCGCCAGGCATTCGCGCCTGCAGTTCCCTGGCTTGGTGGGGCTGTGGGAGGCGCCTTCCTCGCGGCAGTGACCTGGTGGATGGTGCAACCGCGTGAGCAGTCTCCCAGCGAAGTCCAGCAGGAGCATGTCTCGGATGAAGAGAGCGAGGGGACGGTGGCGCTGGGAGACACGGGCCAGCCGGTGCCTACGACCGAAGGCGCTCAGCGCGCTCAGCCGAGCGGGATTGGGCTGGAGATGCCCAAACGTCCCTTTCCGGGGCAGGTCGTCCCTCCGTGCAAGAAGGGATTCGAGGCGGAGATCGAACTGACCCCTGGCAAGAAAGAGACGCGGAGTTGCTGGATTGAGGTCAAAGCCGCCGAGGGGCTGTGCAAACCGAATGGCTACGAGTACCGAGGTGGCTGCTACCTGCCTGTCTACCCACCGGCGAAGCTGCCACAGTCCGTTAAGCAGTAGGCATGCGGAAAAAGAGCGGCACCACGTTCCGGTGAGCCAGGAGCGCGATGCCGACTTTCCTTCGCCAGCACTCCCACTCCGTGCAGTTCCTGCTCCTCCCCCAGGCCTGATCCAAAGTCGGCTGTTTGCGATGGGATGAGCAGAGCTTGATAAGAGCGGGCGCGCGCAGGCAATGAGGTGCCGTTCGGCCGGGCGACCGTGCAGTGACGGTGCGTTGAGGGGAAGGCGGAGGGGCCGGCGAGCCCATCAGGCGAGTGTGGGCAGGGGCACCTCCGCCCGACCGTGGACGAGCGCGTCGCGCAGCATCTCGCAGGCGCGCACCCAGGCCACCGGCAGCCGGTCCTTGAGAGGCAGCCGCACGCGCCAGGCCGACAGCAGGTTGTAGGCCAGCACCCGCAGCCAAGCAGTCACTTCCAGGGCGGAGCGCGAGTGCAGGCAGGGCTGGCGGTCGTCTTCCTCGAGCACCCTGTCCAGAGTCCAATGGTGTCGGTTCTCGATGGCCCAGTGCAGGCGCACCAGGCGCA